>CALKBB010000344.1 GCA_937989795.1 uncultured Collinsella sp.
CGTTTCACATCGCGCCCCACGCCATCTACCCTCTCGTGCGATAATCCTCCGCAGAAGTCACCAAAAGCAGAGGGAGTTTGTGATGAAGGTTCTTTTGGTCAATGGCAGTCCCAAGGCAAACGGCAACACCGCCCGCGCACTCGCCGAAGTCGCCGAGCAGCTCATTGCCGAAGGCATTGATACCGAGGTGTTTCAGCTGGGCGCCAAGCCCATTCGCGATTGCATCGGTTGCGGCCAGTGCGGCAAGCTCGGCGGTCGCTGCACCTTTGACGACGACGTGGTGAACGAGCTCATCGCTGCCGCCGAGCAGGCAGATGGCTTTGTCTTTGGCTCGCCTGTCTACTACGCGCACCCCAGCGGCCGCATTCTTTCGGCCCTCGATCGCGCCTTCTATGCCGGCAGCAAGGCCTTTGCGCACAAGCCGGGCGCTGCCATCGCCGTCGCCCGTCGCGGCGGCACGTCGACGACCTTCGACGTGCTCAATAAGTACTTCACCATCAACCAGATGCCCGTGGTTGCTTCCACGTACTGGAACAACGTGTTTGGCGCCATGCCGGGCGAGGCCGCCCAGGACGCCGAGGGCCTGGCCACCATGCGCAACATCGGCAAGAACATGGCCTGGCTCCTGCATTGTATCGAGGCAGGACAGGCCGCCGGCATCAAAGCCCCCGAAGCCGATCGCGAGCGCACCAACTTTATCAGGTAGAACGGCGGGACAAAATGATTCAGATTTTTGGCACCAAGAAGTCCTTCGACACCAAGAAGGCGCAGCGTTATTTTAAGGAGCGCCGCATTAAGGTGCAGTTTATTGACCTTAAGGAAAAGGAGATGAGCAAGGGCGAGCTCACGAGCGTGATGCAGGCGGTCGGCGGCATCGACAAGCTGCTCAACCCCAAAGCCAAGGACGAGGAGACGCTCGCGCTCATCCAGCACCTTACCCCCAGTCAGCGCTTCGATAAACTGCTCGAGAACCAGCAGGTTCTAGCCGAGCCCATCGTGCGCAACGGCAAAAAGGCCACCGTCGGTTATTGCCCCGATGTATGGGGAGCCTGGGAGTAGCTTGTGTTATTTGCCGGCGCGTGGGTATAAGAGCAGGCGTTTGGCATAAGATTCAACTGTAAGCCATGTCTAACAAAGGAGGGCACATGCCCAACAAACCCGTGAAGATCATCATGCTTACCGGATACCTCGGTGCCGGCAAGACCACGCTGCTCAACCACATCCTCGCTAACGACGGCGGCATCCGCGCCGCCGTGATCGTCAACGATATCGGCGAGATCAACGTCGACGCCAGCCTTATCGCCGACGGCGGTCTTTCCGAGACCGACGACCTCATCCCGCTCACCAACGGCTGCATCTGCTGCACGCTTTCGGATGACCTGGCCAACCAGCTGCAGGGCATCGCCGATTCGGGCAACTTCGACTACATCATCATCGAGGCATCGGGCATATGCGAGCCCATCCCCATCGCCTACACCATCTCGAGCTTCTGCGACGAGGCCAAGGTGGGCGGCGAGCCCAAGCTCGCACTCGACAACATCGTGGCCGTGGTCGATTGCGCCCGTATGTACGACGAGTTCAACGGCGGTCGCGACCTGCTGGCAGAGGATATCGACGAGGACGACATCGAGAGCCTGCTCATCCAGCAGATCGAGTTCTGTTCCACGCTGATCCTCAACAAGACCGATACCGTGAGCCCTGAGCAGATCGCCGAGCTTAAGGCCATCGTGCGCAGCCTGCAGAAAGACGCCGTGATCGTCGAGGCTCAAAACGGCGAGGTCCCCATGGAGGAGCTGCTCGATACCGACCGCTTCGACTTTATGCGCGCCTACAACTCCGCCGCTTGGATCGAGGCCATGGAGCATCCCGAGGAGCACGACGACCCCGAGGTGCTCGAGTACGACATCGAGACCTTTGTGTACTCGCGCCGTAAGCCGTTTGACCTGCAGAAGTTCACCGATTTTGTTGAGCAGGAGTGGCCCGACGAGGTCATCCGCGTCAAGGGTCCGCTGTGGCAGGCCGGCGATCCGGACATGTGCTACATGTTCGAGCAGGCTGGCCACCAGATGCGCCTGATGGAGAACGGCCTGTTCGTTGACTCGGCACCCGAGGGCGAGAAGCAGAAGATCATCGACGAGAACCCCGAGATCATGCAAATTTGGGACGACGAGACGGGCGACCGCATGACGAGCCTGTGCATCATCGGCCGTCACATGGACAAGGATGCGCTCATCGCCTCCCTCGATGCCTGCCTGACCGACTGGCACCGCGCCTAGGTTTATCCAAGCGGGTATTTTTCCGCCTACGTAACCGCCAAACCACCACGAAGGTGCCCTTCGTGGTGGTTTTTCGTTCTGAGCCAAGGAGATTCATGTTCAATATCGTGCTGTATGCGCCCGAGATTCCGGCCAATACGGGCAATATCGGCCGCACCTGCGTGGTCACCGGCGCCCGCCTGCATCTGGTGGAGCCGCTGGGGTTTTCGCTCGACGACAAGACGGTGCGTCGTGCCGGACTGGGCTACTGGCAAAACTTGGACGTGACGACCTATGCCGGCTGGGAGGATTTTCTTGCGCGCAACGACCTCTCCCCTGCCGATGGCCGCCTGCATCTGCTGACCAAAAAGGCACGCCGCACCTATGCGCAGAGCACCTACCGCGATGGCGACTACTTGGTCTTTGGCAGCGAGAGCTCGGGCATTCCCGAGCCATTTCTTGCCGCGGCGCCCGAGCGCTGCGAGCGCATCCCGATGCTGCGCGATTGTGACTCACTCGATAACGCCGAGGCATGGGAAGCCCACGAGGAATCACTCGGGCATATCGAGGACGGCCATGAGGCCATCCTTAAGCAGGATATCTGCGGCAACTTCGTCAATCCGGACGACTACCGCATCAGCGCACTCAATCTCTCCAACAGCGCCGCCATCGTCCTCTACGAGGCCCTGCGCCAAACAGGCTTCGCCAACATGTGACAAAGGGACAGTCCCTTTGTCACATTGCCTATAGGTAGCGACCGGTAATGCTCTTGGAGCAAGCTGCGATATCCGCCGGCGTTCCGGCGCAGACGATTTGCCCGCCCGCGTCGCCACCGCCCGGGCCCATGTCGATCACGTAATCGGCATTGCGGATAAGGTCGAGATCGTGTTCGATCACGATAACCGTGGCGCCCTTGGCAACAAGGCCGTCGAACACACTCAGCAGTAGCTGAACATCGAGCGGATGCAAGCCAATCGTGGGCTCATCGAACACGAATACGGCATCGTCCTCCACGCGGCCCATCTCGCTCGCAAGCTTAAGACGCTGCGCCTCGCCGCCCGAAAGCGCCGGTGTGGGCTCACCGAGTGTGAGATAGCCCAAGCCAAGGTCGTGCAAGGTCTGCAAGCGCGCCTGAACCTTCTTGAGTCCCACCGTGGCGTCGATAGCCTCGTCCACATTCATGTCCATGAGCTGCGGCAACGTAAGCAAGCTCCCGTCCTTGCCCTCACGATGGATACGCGAAGCCGTGTCCGCATAACGCGAACCGCGACATGCCGGGCAGACGATCTCGACGTCGGGCAAAAACTGCACATCGAGCGATATCGAGCCCGTGCCATCGCACGTAGGGCAGCGCAAGGCGCCAGTGTTGTAACTGAAGGCGCCCGCCTTGTAGCCGGCTGCCTTGGCTTCGGGCGTACGGGCGAAGGCGCGACGCAGCTCATCATGGATGTCGGCATAAGTCGCCACCGTCGAGCGCACGTTGGCGCCGATGGGCGTGGCGTCAATCAGGCTTGCGCGGGCAATACCCTCGGCATCGACCCAACGCACGTGTCTTGGCAGACGCTCGCCAGCTGCCTGTGCCTTAAGTGCCGGGATGAGTGTCTCGAGCACCAACGTCGTCTTGCCCGAGCCCGAAACGCCCGTCACCGCGACGAGACGGCCGCGCGGGATATCGACTTCGAGCGGTTTTACGGTATGAATGGCATCGGTTGCCATGCGGATATGTCCCTGGTCGAACATTTCCTCGTCAGTCACCTGCGGACGCATGCGCTTGGACTCTGCGCGCAAAAACGGGGCGATGCGGCTGCCCCGCGATTGTTCGACCTCGTCCACCGTACCTGCAGCGATCACGTTACCGCCACCTGCTCCGGCAACGGGGCCCATCTCGACCAGATAGTCAGCTTCCGCCAGTACGCGCGTATCGTGGTCGACAACAACCACGGTGTTGCCGTCGCCTACCAGGTCGCGCATCACGCCAACCAGGCCGTCGACATTTGCCGGATGCAAGCCGATCGAGGGCTCGTCCAGCACATAAAGCACGCCCGTCGATCGATTGCGTACCACGCGGGCGAGCTGCACACGCTGGCGCTCACCCGTGGAGAGCGTGGCACCGGCGCGGTCGAGTGAAAGGTAATCGAGACCCAGGTCGACCAGACGACGAGCCGTGCTCAAAAACGAATCGCAGATATCCGTCGCCATGGGCTGCATCTCGGCCGGCAAGGATGCGGGCACCCCGCGCACCCACTCAATCGCCTCGCCCAGCGTCATGGCCGCGGCCTGCGCCAGATTGATACCGCGCACCTGGGGCTGGCGCGCGGCCTCGGAGAGACGCGTGCCGCCACAGTCACGGCATGGCCCCTCGCGCAAAAAGCGTGCAACGCGTTTGAGGCCCTTATCGTCCTTAACCTTGGCAAGCGCATTCTCAACGGTATAGACGGCGTTGTAATAGGTAAAGTCGAGCGGCGTGGCGCCCTCGCCGTTTTTGGGAACGTAGAGAATGTGCTTTTTAACCGCCGGACCATGGAACACGATGTCGCGCTCTAGAGGCGTGAGCTGGTTAAACGGCACGTCGGTGCGCACGCCCATCTCACCGGCAACTTGCTTCATCAGGTCCCACATGAGCGTGCCCCAAGGAAGCACCGCGCCTTCGTTGATGGTCTTGGACTCATCGGGCACCAGACTCGCCTCGTCCACCTCGCGCATGACACCGGTGCCGCCGCAGGTAGGGCACGCACCACCACTATTGAAAGCCAAATCCTCGGCGCTCGGCGCGTAGAACTCGCGACCACATGCGGAGCACGTGAGCGACAGGCCAGCGGCAACGTTAAGGCTCGGCTCCACGCGCGCCCCGCAGTGCGGGCACACGTGATGGGCGCAACGGCTAAAGAGCAGACGCAGGCTATTGTTGAGCTCGGTCATGGTGCCAAAGGTCGAGCGCACACCTGGCACGCTGGGGCGTTGATGCAACGCGAGCGCCGCCGGCACATGCAGTACCTCGTCTACCTGGGCATGCTCAGCCTGCGTCAGGCGACGACGAGTATAGGTGCTGAGCGCCTCCAGGTAACGACGCGAGCCCTCGGCATAGAGGACGCCCAACGCCAGCGAACTCTTGCCCGAGCCCGACACGCCGGCAATACCCACGAGCTTTCCCAGCGGGATATCGATATCGATGTCCTTGAGGTTGTGGACACGCGCGCCACGCACCTCGATAGCCTGCGGGCTCATCTTCTGTTCCGTCACCTTTATCACCCTACTCGTGCCATAAAATGCGGTCGCGGATATACTCGCCCAGCATGGGCACGGTAAACCGGACGAGGCCGTATCCGGCAGCCTCGATGACGCGCTCGCGAATCAGGCTTGCGCGATATTTACTCGCCCAGCTCTGGGTACGATCACAGCGCTCAATGATATCCGCCATGCGCGTCGGTTTACCCTCATCAGCAGCCATAGCCTCGATAAAGAGGCGTTGCGGACTGCGCAGCCCGTAATACAGGGGCGCGTCAACCGCTTCGTAGAACTCGGAGACGGCATCCGCATGACCATCCTCGACATCGCGCTCTTCAATGACCTGCGAGCCACGCCGGACAGCAGACCGCCACATGTAATAGCCCACCAGCTGAACCATGTAGGGATGCCCCATGCTCTTGCGCGCCGCAAGGTCCGCCGTCTCCGCGTCAACGTAAAGACCAGCGTCTTTGACCGTCCGGACATATGAATCGCGCACCTTGGGCAAAGATATCGCCCCCAGCGTACGCTGCTGGGCACGCCGCAAAAACGTCACGCTCGGCTCTTCGAGCAGGTCGTCAACCATACTGGGTAAGCCGGCGAACACCAGCGCAAGACCGCGCTGGTCGCTATCGGGCAAGCCTGTAGCATCCTGATCTCCGAGCACATGCTGATAGAGAACGGCAAGAGCCGCCAGCTCCTCGATAGACGCAGATTGAGCCTCGTCAATCGCAAACAGGATTCCCTGGCCTGGATCGAGCTTCTTGAGCCGCTCGTTGACCAGCCCGCGTAACGTCTCGCCTTTTGCTCGCGCCGCTTCAACCGACATCCGGCCAAATGACGGCCCGAGCTCCACTGACGTCACAACAGGCTTGTTCGAGCGAAGCGCGTCGGCCAAGCGGTCGCATAAGCCAAGCGAAGCGGAATCGGAGACAACCGCCCATCCGCGCTCATTGGCTAGACGTTGCAGCTCCCGCAGGAGAACCGTTTTGCCACAGCCGCGGTTTCCCGTAATGAGCATGAGCCTGCCCGGCGCTCCAGCGCCATTATCGAGCCCTTCCTCGAAATCTTCGATGACCGACTCGCGACCGATGAGTATCGGAGGCCGCTTGCCAGCCGTGGGCTTAAAGGGATTTGGATTCATGTCGGCCTCCTCGGATTGGCAAACCCTGGTAATAGTTATACCAACTTGTACCGCGTTATACCAACTGAATCTGACAAAGGGGCTGCCCCTCTGTCACATGTGGCCAAAAAACTCGGCGTCTGCTGCTCGCCAGGGGCGGAAGGTGGTGGGATCGACCTTTACGTGCGCCGCGGCGGGTACGTCGTACCACTTGACGGTGTAGCCAGCGCCGTGAGAGCAAAAGACCGAATCGGGCGTGTTGGGCAGATCGGCCTCTGGCTCATAGGCGGCAGCCTCGATTACGCGCTCGGCATCATGGCAAGGCGCATAGCCGGCGAACTCCAGGTACAGATGCCCACGACCACTCGTGTAGGCAGCCACCTCCAGCGCGTAATCCTGCACCTCGGATGCCGGCACGCGACCCACAAGCTTCGCCCGGTCTCCCGCCATCGTCGGCGGCTCGTACTCGGCACCCATGCGCGTGGCATCCGAGAGCGCCCGGCCCACGCACTCCCCCGGCACCTCGAGCTCAAAGCGATACCACGGCTCCAACAGCACCGCCGCGCCGGCCTCACGCGCCTGCATGAGCCCCTGGCGAATCGCGCGGTACGTGGCCTGGCGAAAATCGCCGCCCTCGGTGTGTTTGGCATGCGCACGGCCGCCCGTGAGCGTAATGCGCACATCGGTGATGGGCGAGCCGGTCAGCGCGCCCAGATGATCGCGCTCCATGGCGTTGGTGAGCGCCAGACGCTGCCAGTTAAGATCGAGCTCGTCGGTCGAGGTCACGGTGCCAAACTGTACGCCCGAGCCCGCCGGCAACGGCTCCAGGCGCAGATGCACCTCGGCATAGTGGCGCAGTGGCTCAAAGTGGCCCACGCCCTCGACCGGCTGCGAAATAGTCTCCTTATAGAGAATGCCGCCAGACTCAAACGTAACCGAAAGGCCAAAACGATCGGCCAACACCCGCTGCACGATCTCGAGTTGCACGGCGCCCATCAACTGCAGGTGAATCTGCTCCAGATGCGTATTCCAGCTTACGCCGAGCATGGGATCTTCGTCCGCCAGCTCAGTCAATGCTTTGAACACCGTATGGGCATCATGTTCGCCCGGAAGCACCGTATAGGTAAGGACTGGCGCAATGACGGGCGCATCGCCCGCAGGCTCCGCGCCCAGGGCGTCCCCTGGGCGAACGTGCGCAAGACCCGTCACGGCACAAATACCGCCAGCAGCAACTTCTTGGGCAAGCTCATACTTTTCGCCGTTATAGATGCGTACCTGATCGACCTTCTGTTCCCACGCCTCGGCACCGGAACGTCCGTCAATCATCTGCTTGGCATGCAGCGTGCCGCCGGTCACTTTAACCCATGCCAAGCGCTCGCCGCGATCTCCGCGGCTCACGCGGTAGACGCGCGCGGCAAACTCCGGGCGCCATGCCTGTTCGCGCATCAGCGCACATATGCCATCCAGCAGCTCGTCCACGCCTTGGTCCTTGAGCGCCGAGCCGGCAAAGCAGGGGAAAAGCTTGCGCTCGGCAACCATGCGCGACAGCGTTGCGACAGAAAGCTCGCCCGCTTCAAGAAACTCCTCGAGCGCCGCCTCGTCCAACGCAGCAGCGTCCTCCTGAACGGCACCGCCCGCCAACAGTTCGCTGGCATCCAGGCACCCCTCAGAAAGACGCTGCCCAAGTTGTGCCAGCAAAACATCGCGGCCGGGATTCTCCAAATCGATTTTGTTGATATAGATGAACGTCGGAATGTCATAGCGCGCAAGCAGACGCCACAGGGTTTCGGTATGCCCTTGCACGCCGTCGTTGGCGCCCACAACCAAAATCGCGTAGTCGAGTGCGCGCAGCGTGCGCTCCGCCTCGGCAGAAAAATCGACATGCCCCGGCGCATCCACGAGCATGACGCGGGTATCGCCATGCTCGAGCACGGCCTGCGACGAGAAGATCGTGATGCCACGCTCGCGCTCGATCGCGTTCGTGTCCAGATGTGAATCGCCATCGTCCACGCGGCCGCGCTTGCGAATGCGACCCGCGTTGAACAGCATGGCCTCGGCTAGCGTGGTCTTGCCTGCATCGACATGCGCCAAGATTCCAACGACCGCTTGCTTCGACATGGCTCTCCTCTTATTACGAGCCCATCGCACGCGGCAACGGGCGTTCACGCTTCACACTGGATGATACAATGTACGGGCCGGCGGGCGAAGCGGGCCCTATCCCCCGACCGAGCTCATCGCCCTGCGTTGCCGCGCGGCGATTTTCGTAGGTTCGCGCCTTGCGAAAGCCGGCTTGCAAAACAGCGTAGCGAACGAAAATAGCCCCACCCGGGGCCATTTTCGTTCGCACGAATTATTGATATGAGCCCTCGCTCTTATGCCTCGCGCAGCCAGTCGAACGCAACACGCGGCGTGCCGTCCGACACATACACGACGCCGGCACGCTCGAGCCCCGCCTTAATACTCGCACCCTGCATAGGCAGATTATCCTGATGCGTGTCGATACGCAGGTGGTCGGCACGCTCCTTGGCAAAGGCAAACATCGCAGCCGCGATACCGTGCACGGTGCCGTCGGATGCCACACGGTGCAGCACGGCGTACGGAGTGTCGCTACGCCATTGACCGTCCTCAATTACGTCATAGCACTCGTCCGGGCCCGGTAAAAAGGCAAACGTCGCCACCACGCGGCCGTCGACTTCGCACACATAGCTGCCACCAGCGGCGATATCGGCAGCCAGTTGCTCGGCAGAAGGCGTGCCCTCGGGCCACTGCGTGGCGTTGCCATGCGCGCGCATAAAGGCACGGGCCACGTCATAGATAGCCATGACGGCGGGAATGTCGGTATCGAGGGTTTTTCTGATCATCACGCGGCGACCTCACGTTTATTGGTATCACTTTGATTGAGCAATCATACCAACGTTTGGAGAGGGGCGCGATGCAGATGGGAAGCAAAAAGCGAGCCGCCTGGTCAAAGGCCAAAAGCGAGTTTTTGGGCGCTGCCACCGGCGGCGATATGAGCGACCTGTTTGCGCGCGAGGACGAGCGCCGCGACGCCCTGGACGCCGAACGCGATGAAGCCTGGCGCTACAAGTCGTGCGAGCGAAAAAACCGTTACGACACGCGCGCCGAGGCCGAGGCCGTTATGGCCGACTGCGAAAACCGCGGGCGGCGCGGGCTGGCCTGCTACAAATGCGAATACTGCGGCGGCTGGCATCTGACGTCGCATCCTTGGAAATAGACCCGCATCGGCACGGCACTGACGGAGCGCCAGCCATCGCACGCAAGCTACGGGCGCGGCGGCACCAAAACATCGTAGCGGACGGCCTTGCCCGCAAGTTGATAGCTCGGCTTAACGCCGGCAAGCAGTGGCCCCTTCACCGGTCGTTTGATAACGACCTTGCGCGGGTGCACCGCAAGCGCAGCTTCGACCAGCGTCTCCTCATCGGCGCACGGCTGTTCCAAATGATGCAAGAGTTGGAACTTCTTTTTCACCGCCGCGCTCTTGGTGCGCCCGGGAAACATGGGGTCCAGATACACCACGTCGGGAGCGGTGAGCTCGCCCTGCCCGATCAGCTCAGCTGTATGGCGAAGGCCCGCAATGCTGTCCTCGCCCGCATGTAAGCACATGCGTGCCACGGCAGCCGCAAGCGCCGGATCATCCGCCGCGCGCTCCAAAGCATCCTGAAGGAGCGCCGCGATCACGCAGTCCTGCTCATACAGATCGACGGTAAAGCCCGCGGCCGCCAACAGCAGCGAATCCTCGCCAAAGCCTGCCGTAGCGTCAATTGCCCATGGTCGCTCGATGCCCTTTGTGCGCGCAGCCTTTACCAACAGCTCTTGCTGCAGACGGCCCTGCTTGAGTCGCGGCAGCATGCGGCCAAAATCGGCGCGCAGCTCCATCGTGCCGTCGGTGAGCGTGAGGCCCTCGGGCTTCCCGATCAGCTCAAGCCCCGCGGCCCGAGCAACAGATAAGGGATCGACGACGCCCATGGACACTCCTTAACAAGCAAAACGAATACGCAGGGCACCGTTTATGTCGGCACCCAACCGTCCGCTATTGTCCCACATGCGACATGGCCCACAGCATCCCAATGCAAAGCACCGCCATCAATCCCGTGCACACAGCAGCGATCACGGAATCACCCATGCGCCTTCCCAACGACCGCGGCTCACGCACTTGCCCTGCTCCGTACATCATGGCTCCTCCTTGAGACCGGCTCCTTGTTACGGCCTCATCATCTCAGCGCCGCACATGAGCCGCCATCGATTTGGCTTACGTCCAGCTTTCCTTTTTGAAAGGTTGGACCGTACAGGCAAGAGACGCTTTCAAACGCATGCATCGCCCCGTTGAACTACAATGTGCTTCACGATATGTGCCACAACCTGGGTGCGACTGATTCTCCGCGCCCGCATCGAAAGGACCAGCCATGAGCAACGCCTGCAAATTACTCAAAATCCTATCGTTCTTCTTCTTTGTCGTCGGCATTCTAAGCGCAGGCATGGGTGCTACAGCGCTCTTTGCGGGCAGCGCGGCAGGCGATATCACGGGTACCATGATCGTTTCTTGCATCGTCGTCATCGTATTGGGCGTCGTCGAAATTGTGACCGCCGTCTTTGGCATCCGCGCGGCAAATAATCCCGCCAAGGCTGGCGTTGTCTGGATTTGGTCCATCGTCTGCCTAGCATGTTCGGTCATCAGCCTGCTTCTCTCCCTGCCCCTCTTGGGTGGGACCGGCTCAAGCATCCCCGATTTTAGCGGCCTGATTGTCAGCATTATCTACTTTGTAGTCGCCAACCGCGTCAAGAAAGAGGGCATGGACCGTTTGAGCTAAACCGCATCCGTGTCAATCGCTCAGCGACTCTGGTATATACGCCAATAAAAAGGGCCGATCGCGTAGCAACGCGGTCGGCCCTTTACGTTTGCCCCGATAGAACCTACCAAAAAAAACCTGTCC
>CALKBB010000345.1 GCA_937989795.1 uncultured Collinsella sp.
CCTCCCCCGCCTTCGTCCTTATTTGCTATCCAAGTGGATTGTCTAGGGCGCGTCCCTCAATGGACGGGCATGAAAAAGGGGCCTGGTCTCCAAAGCCCCCTGTGCATATCGATTGTCTACCGTGCGTCTACTGCGTGATTTGCTTCCATGCGGATTCGCTGCCGAACACGCCCGGCTCGATGGTGTTGCCGTCCATGATGGATTCGTACACACCGCCGTATTTCTTGACCTTATCGCCCACGGCGTAGCTCTTGCCCTGCTGCCATTCCTCCACGTCCGTATCGGTTGAGGTGGATGGCAATACAGCCGCCCATCTCTGAGGTGATGCACCGGGCGCTACCGTGTCGCTGGACGTGTGCGCGGCCAGGCACTTGTACAGCTTGCCCTGATATACAACGCGGTCTCCCTGTGCGTAGCAATGGCCGTTGCTCTCCCATTCGGGAAAGAGCGCGGGGACCTTAATCGCGTCATCGTCGCTCAGAGACGCGGCCTGCATCTGGGCGAGCGTCGCCGCAGCGTCCGTCACGGTGCCAACGTCCGGCACGACCGTCCACGTCTGAACGATTTGGGTACCGCTATCGATGAATCCCATTTGGGCGTGATAGCCAGCAGGGATATTCTCTGGCGCGGTGCTCTCGATAATAGGCACCCCGCCCGTGGTGGTCAACATAACGATTCCGTTTGTCATAGTGCCCGTAAGCATGTAAAGCTCCTTTCGTGTGGGTTTATATGGGATTGTGCTGGCGCGGTACCCGAACGGCAATAGTACGCATTCTGTAAGGTTGGACGTGACTAAAATTCTGAGCGGATTTTCCGTCGCCGCCTGGAAAAACGCAAACACGGTAACCATCAAATGGAGTAATAAATCAGACTTCCCGTTTGGGAGTGCTACTGAAAAATGGGGCGTTGTCCTTGGTCATATTCCGGCTGAGTACGCACCGAAAGACGGCATTAGCACTGTCGGCCTAATGGCAACGCAGTATTGGAATGCAGGCATAACCAACACCGTGAGCATATATACAGACGGGCGTATCGCACTCAGCTATAAAGGCGGAAAACCCATTAGCTGCTACGGGTTTGCGACGTATGCGCTGTAGATTTACGGAACCGGATACGAAACGCTGCCGAATACCCATTCGGTGGAGTTCCATCCGCCATTGCCGCCTTTGCCTTGGAGAATGACGCTACCATTCGTTCCAACGTTGATAATTCCGCATGCAGCGCCGTAGTTTTGCACGACGAACGGAGCAATAAACCAGTAAGTCGGGCGATATTCCTCCGGTAGTGTGCCTATCGTGACGTCGCCCCATGCACCCGGGGTTCTCACCGAACCGTAAATCATGCAGGTGCAGTAATTGCCGATACGCTGCGCATATAAAGCACCGGAAGACCAGCTCTGTATATTTACGTAATGCGTATTATCTGCGTTTGCGAGTATGCCGGTAACGGTCACAAGCGGCCCATCCACAGTGAGCAAGCACCTATCGCCCGCTTTCGCGCCAGCGCACGTCGTGAGCATCGGCACTGCCGCGAGCGTCGCGCCGCAAAGCTCAACATCCAATGTGGTGCCGTTGTTTTTTACCACGGTACCGTAGCGGGTGAAGCTAGCCCCGGTGTTCACGGGCTTGCTGAATGTCTCTGCAAGCGCCGCGCCCGCGTCCATGGCAGACGTAAGCAAATCCATCGTTTACACCTCTCCGAAATTGCGCGATTCGATTTTCATCGGGCAACCAGCCTTTAGGCTGATGTCGATTTTTCGCACTGCATATCTGCGATTGATTTTGAGAGTGGGCGATTCGAATCCGTGAGCATCGCCAACGTTTACCGGTACATACATCGTCGTGAAAGTCACGCGCCGCAAAATTGATCGCGCGCTCTTTAGCAGTTCGAGCGCCTTCGTGTTTGCCAACGCTTGGGCTTGGTCTGCCGTCGTGCCTTCCGGCAATGAGCTGTAGCTATAGCTCTTGACGATTCGCCGCCCGACACTCACCGTTGACCATTCGCTATCAGGGTCATCGTCTACGGCAGTGCCGCGCACGCTCGATTCTTGGGTGGTGTAATCCACATGCACGACATTCGAGATTGCCAGTCGGTCTAGCTCGTCAGTCGCTTGCGGCAAGACGTGGCAGCCCTCGCCCTCCGCGAAATCCCACACAAGCGGGCGTTTCCCCTGCTCCGTGTAACGGCTCATGATGACGCGCCCCATTGGGTCGGTGTACGCCGCGTTGAACCCGGCTGCATCGAGCAGCTTGTTGATGGCGCTGAGCTTGTCGGATACGGAATCAGAGCCGCCCGAAACGCCAAAAGTCCAGGGTGCCGTGAGCGTATACGTGGATGGGTCTGCCACGACGGTAAGCCCGGCAGCGCGGGCGATTGCGGCAGCTTTCGCCACTGCGTTTTCGCCCGCGTCAACCTGGTATGCCGTGTCGAAATCATCGTCTGCAAGCTCTCGCAAGCGCCCGTAGAGGTCTGCCGTGCCGCTTCGCTTCGCGCCGTCAATATCGATGGATGGAGTAGACACTAGGAATGTTCCGAGCGCCACAGTGCGCGAATCATTGCCGTTCGTAGATTCCGCGTCGAGATAGACGCGAAGAAGGTCGGTGCCGATATCGAGCGAACCCACGTAATCAATATTCGCGGTCTCGTACACGGACGTATCCTGATTGCGTGTGATCGTTCCTCCAGTGATATTGCCGACTCTGCCCGTTTCAAGCCCTGTCCGCCTATCGACGCGCATGAATCGATACGACGCTTTGAAGCGCCCGCGCCAAAAATCATCAGCCATTTACAGGCTCCTCCCATGCGCAAACAGTGAGCTTTGCGGTTAGCTTCCACCACCCCGCCGATTCCCTGGAGGTGGAGAAGTTGACAACGCCGAACGAACGGTTGCCGTAAGCGTCGCGCACCCAGCATTCGTAATAGCGTCGCGCCAAAGAATCGATGAGCGCGAAATCATCCGAATCAATCGAGAAGCTATAGCTCTCGGTAACGTCGGTTTCGCCCGTTGGCCACGCTGTAGGCATGTCCGAACCGTTGAGCATGTGATAGGTGGTCACGCTGTGCTCGATGTCCCTGCTGTATGAAGGATTGAGCTTACCAACCCAAGCAGTCGCAGCGTCTGGCCCGAAATTGAACGCCACCCCATCCATCTTAGCGGTGGTGGGCACGTCGAGCTTTGTTAACGCATCGGTCTCGGCATACGCCGTGACCTCGTATTTATACTCAACGTTGAGCGGCGGCAGGCGGTCGATTGACTGTTGCCCGCTCGTCAGGCCCGTGCCGATAGTGAGCCTCGTGCCGTCCGGCGCGATGCGAACGATATCGAATCGAACCGCTTTAGGCGTTGTGTCGGCAGCTGTAACCTGGATGGTCGCGGCCATGCCGTCGGTGTATTCGATATCGACGGTAGGCGCGTCCGGTGTCTGCCAAGATGAGCTAAACGGAACAGTCGCGGTAACGCTCAGCGTCGAGCCAGCGCCAACCGTGATGGTCAGCACATAGCTCGTGTTGTTCGTGAAACCAACGTCGGGACCAAGCGAAAGACTGCGCGAATCCTTGCCGGGAGTGCCGGAATAAAGCACTGTGCCGTCAGTTTTCG
>CALKBB010000346.1 GCA_937989795.1 uncultured Collinsella sp.
ATGCTCGTCGCGTCGCTTGCCGTCCATGTGATGTTGAGCGGCAGCATCTTGATAACGCCGTTTTTAGCAGGCGTATTGATGATAAGGGTCGGCGCGGTTGCAACGGTGAAGCTCGTGTAAGCGCTCCACTCGCCCCAGTCGGCATGCTTGCCTTTTGTGCGCACTCGTACCTGGTACGCGCCGTTGGCAGCATTCGCAATGGTGTAGCTCGCCGTCGCACCTGAAATGTCATGGATGAGCGAAGCGCCGTCCTTGACCACATCCACCTGAGCCGCGCTCTGTGCGGTGCCGTCTGGATGGTTCGGTGTCCAAGTGATCGCAACGCTTGACCCCGTGGCATACGCGGAGTGCAGTGCTCCGAGCGACGGGGCGAAAGGCGGGCAAATCGTGACGATTGTGTTCGATTCGCCCCACGCGCCAGCGATTCCGCTAACGACAGCGCGAACGCGGTACTTGATTGTTCCGGCAGGCGGCGTTGTATCGCTCAGCCCCTTACCGGACGTGGTAAGCGTCTTATCAACCCATGTCTTGCCAGCGTCCGTTGTCACCTGGCACTCGTATGAATCGACGTATGCGGGCGCTTTCGTGATGGTGAGCATCACGGACGAAAGCGTGTCCTTCGTCGCGTTGATGGATGGGGCCAGCGGGGACGTATACACGGTGACCGCGCTCGACGCACCGGACGTGCCGCCCGCGCCCGTTGAGTACACCGTGTACGTATATTTATGGCCCGCTTCGGTCGAGCCATCGTCGTAGTTCGTCGTTGCGCGCGAATTGTACAAGGTAGTGGGTGTGGTTCCCTCATCCATCAAGCGCTTTACGATGTTGCCGCTAACGGGATGGAGGTTATCGACAACGACGTTTTGCCACGTGAGCTTATGGCTCGTATCGGATACGCGCTCAACAGCTAAGCCCGTAGGCGCAGCCGGGGCCTTGTAGTTAATCGCCGGAACCCAGACGTTGCCGGACGTGCTTGACGTGCCGTTGTGGTATCCGCCGACAAGCTGCATAACGCCCGAGACTGGCACGTTGAAGCCGCTTGCGTTTTTGTTTACGCGAACGGTCTTGGTGATGAACAGCTGGTTAACCGTGCCGCCGGACGGCGAGTAGGCCGTTTTACGGCTACCGCCGGCAGACGGGGTGCTCGCGCTCTGACCGTTAACCGTAGCTGTGCCGATAGCGGCCGTGTCGTAACCCCATGCGATAGAGCAGAAGTATGTTTTGCACGTCACGTCTGCCTGCGTGTCGGACTGCCACGTGATGCCGTATTCGATTCCAACGCGCCAATGCTGGACTGTATTACCGTATTGCATTACATCGCCCCCGCAGTGCGTCGTGCGTAACCAACAATCGTATTGATCGCGTTGACTACTTCTTGGTCTCGCATGCCGCCAGCGTCAACGCTCAGGTTGCCGATAGAAAGCATCGAGTAACCGCCGTTCGGAGTTGCGCGCCGTGCCGCGATATTGCCCGTAACGCTCGCGTCGGCAGCGAATGCCAGGCTTCGAGCGCCGAAAAGCGCCTGAACGTCACTCAGCACCGATTTGGTGGAGGATACGACGCTAGACGCAGCACCGCCGATTCCCTCGCCGAATGAGGTCATTAGCGCGCGGCCTGAATACGTTGTGTATCCGTGGCCGGAAAACGGACCGTACTTAGCGGGTGAGAACGGGAAAAGCCCGC
>CALKBB010000347.1 GCA_937989795.1 uncultured Collinsella sp.
TGGTCAACCGTGGTGCTTACATCAAATGATGAACATGGCTATTTCATAACGATGGGTATAGGCATTCTTGCCTGCATCGCCGCATTTATGCTGGCAACCAGAAGTTGGTTAATTCAACCAATGCTGGTCATGCTTGCTGCAACTTTTATGGCTAAAGGAATTGACAAAGTTTTTAAACGAACTGTAATTGTTATTTTTGCAGCCGGAACGGCACTTTTGGCATTGTCATTTATCTATCCTGAAGTTCTTGATTCGTTTTTAAACAGAATCGGTGAAGATACACGGTCTAGCCAATATGAAATTTTCTATAGCCAGGTTGAACCGGCATCGCTTATATTCGGTAACGGAATTAGCGCTGGATATAGATACGGCACGAATTCAAATTATCTTTTTTTCGATAATCAAATAATTTATTTGATGTTTCATTTTGGTGTTTTAGCCGTTGTTCCGCTTTTGTACGTCCTGTTGCGATGCCTATTTGGTTCTTCCAAAAATAGCCAGTGCAAATTTGTTGCCCTCTTTTATCTCATGGCGATTCTGGGATTATCAACTTACTACTCTTACACAATTAATGTCGGGGTCGTGCTTCTATTTTCATCCTTTGGTTTTGCCCTAAACAACATAGAACCAGAAAGATCTAATCGTATGCGCAATGCGGATGGTGAAAAATAATGGCTTCGAACAAGGCTGCAACCAGTATGTTTTGGGCAATAGGTGAGAGATTTGCCACGCAAGGTGCCCTATTTGTAATTTCCCTAATTCTGGCGCGTTTGCTGTCCCCGAGCGATTACGGTACTCTTTCGCTGCTGCTTGTATTTACAAATTTGGCAGACGTGCTTGTCACAAATGGACTTGGCGAAGCGCTAATACAAAAGTCTGATATCAATCAAATTGACTACTCGACAATGTTGTCATGTTCAATTGCATTGTCGAGCATCTTATATGTATTGATATATATTTCGGCTCCTAGCATTGCAGGCTTCTATGGAAATGCAGATATGTGTCTTTACCTAAGGGTTCTGGCATTACGTCTTCCTCTTTCGGCACTGAATGCAATTCAAAAGGCCTATATTGCAAAGAACTTTTTATTTAGATTGCAATTTTCTGCATCGTTCCTCAGCTCCTTGATCTCAGGATTAGCAGCTATCGTAGTTGCAATGTTGGGTTTTGGTATTTATGCGCTAATCATTCAACAGATACTTACTGTTCTGATGACAACGGTACTAATGGCTTGGTTAACAAAATGGACGCCTAGACTAAAATTCGTGGTTGGTTCAGCAAGAGAGCTGTTGCCCCTTGGAATACAATTTACAAGTGCCAACCTTATTAATTCTATTTATACAGAAGGTCGTTCTTTAGTCATCGGAAAATTCTATTCCTCCGCAGACTTGGCTTTCTTTAATCGCGGCAACCAATTCCCGGCTTTAATTGTAGGCAACTTAAACACTCCAATTAGCAATGTTATGTTACCTCTAATGGCTGAAAAGAAAGACAGCCAAAATGCGCTCAAATCAGTTCTTAGAAAAGCGATGCAGCTTTCTGCTTATCTCGTTTTCCCCATGATGGGAATTTTGGCTGCGTGTGCGCGTCCTCTGGTTCTTGTTCTTTTGGGTCAAAAATGGGCGGAATGCGTCCCGTATCTTCAAGTTGCGTGCTTGTTCTATCTATTTCAACCCCTTCAATCTATGAATTGGCAGGCACTTAAAGCAGCAGGTCAAGGCGCCCTTTGTTTTAAGCTTGAGGTCATTAAGAAGGCTATTTCGTTCATCGTTTTAATTATGTCGATTCCTTTTGGTGTATTTGCGATTTCCCTTTCAAGTGCCTTTTGCGGATTTGTCTCAATGTTAATTAACATGACCCCGAATAAAAAAGTGCTCGGCTATGGCATATTTGAGCAGCTTATTGACGTTCTTAAGCCGTCAATTGCCACATTGTTTTCCGTGGTGATCGCATTATTATTAATCCACATTTCAAACGGGAATCTTATTTCGTTAATCGTTGCCCCTCTCGGGTCCTTAGGGTGTTATATCGTGCTATCTAAGCTGATGAACATCGAAGGATTCAATTTGCTTATGGACAAATTGTCCCTTCGTCGGAATTAACCGTTATTTTCTAACGGCATTGATGAATCGATCAGAAATGAACTACAGAATGAATAAACAGGTTTTATATCTAGTTCAATCAATTCCGGGGGATAATGCTCCTACAAAACATGCTTTCGCAATTTCCGATTTGCTGGTTAAATGTGGCTTTAACGTCCATTTTGTTCTTGCTGGAATAATTGAGCCGTCATCCAACGCCATAGGCAGCAATTACGACTATCCCTTTGATTTTCCGTATGAGGTGAAATTCGGGCACCATCAAATAGCAAAAAAGTATTACGAGCGAATCTCTTCTTCCTTCAGCTTTAAAGCCTTCACTCGATGTTTCGATCAAATACAGCCCGACTTGGTTATTTATTACGGGATACAACATAAGCTTGCAAAACGGGTTTTAGATCATTGCCATGATTTTAACGTTCCCGTAATCGTTGATGAGACCGATTGGTTTACTCCGAAATTTACAGGAGATTTAGCTGCTTGGCTTGTGGAGAAATCTCGTTCTAAACGGGTTGCTGAAGTGGATAGATTGCTAGATGGAGTTATCGCAATCTCGCCCTTTTTTAAAAATCATTTCGATTCACTCTACTCCTCTCAAGGATATCCAAAGGTTTTTTATTTGCCACCCTTAAATAGGGCCGGAGACTCACTTAGTGACCCTTGCTCTTTAGAAGGATTGAGGCGGAGAACTATAACCAAGTTTGTCTATGCAGGTTCACCCGCTGGGGGAAAAGACTCACTTACAGAGTTTATTTCGCTTATAAGTAATGACGCTATTCCTGCAATCACTCAACCAGTACTCGATGTAATTGGAATTGATTTAAACCAGGCAGTCAGTTTAATGGGAAACATTGCCAGATCTAATAAGGTTCATTTTCACGGCCGTGTTTCCCATGACAGCGTAATCAAAATGCTGCAAGAATCTGACTTTGGAATTCTATTTAGAACTCCTGATTTATATTCTCGCGCCGGATTTTCAACAAAATTCGCTGAGTGTATGTCAAACGGTGTTCCGATGTTATGCAACGCGGTCGGAGGAGCCGATCTTATTCTCGAGAATATGATTGACGGAATTGTTATTCCGGATTTAAGCAATCAAGCTCTTCTAGACGGAATCACAGGCGCATGCAATTTGACTGACCATGAGTTGACCAGCATGAAAAGAGCTGCACTAGAAAAGGCTTTAGAACTTTTTGAGTCAGACAATTACATAGATTCATTTTCATCATTTCTCAAATCAGTACTTTCAATTCGCAACTAGTTATTTCGATCGTCCAAAGGAGCAATATGTCAAATAAAGTACTCGTCACCGGAGCAGCCGGCTTTATCGGCGCGTTCCTCGTCAAGAAGCTGCTCGAGGAGACCGATGACGTTATCGTCGGTCTCGACAACCTCAACAGCTACTACGACCCCGGTATCAAGGACGCCCGCCTGCGCATGCTGGCCGAGGCCGACACAGACGGCCGCTTCACCTTCGTGCGCGGCGACCTGTGCGACGCCGCGCTCGTCGAGCGCCTGTTCGCGGAGAACGGCTTCGACGTCGTGGTGAACCTCGCGGCCCAGGCCGGTGTCCGCTACTCCATCGAGAACCCGCGCGCCTACCTCGAGAGCAACCTCGTCGGCTTCTTCAACATCCTTGAGGCATGCCGCCGCCACCCGGTTAGGCACCTCGTCTACGCCAGCTCCAGCTCGGTCTACGGCGGCAACAAGAAGGTGCCGTTCTCCGAGGAGGACCGCGTCGACTCGCCGGTGTCGCTCTACGCCGCCACCAAGAAGTCCAACGAGCTGATGGCCGCCGCCTACTCCAAGCTCTACTCCATCCCGGCCACCGGCCTGCGCTTCTTCACCGTGTACGGCCCCATGGGCAGGCCCGACATGGCCTACTTCGGCTTCACTGAGAAGCTGCGCCGCGGCGACACCATCAAGATCTTCAACATGGGCGACTGCCGCCGCGACTTCACCTACGTCGACGACATCGTCGAGGGCGTGAGGCGCGTCATGGACGCCGCGCCCGAGGTGAAGATGGGCGAGGACGGTTTGCCGCTCGCCGCGCACCGCGTCTACAACATCGGCAACTCGCACCCCGAGAACCTACTCGACTTCGTCGACACGCTGCAGCGCGTGCTGGTGGAGGAGGGCGTGCTGCCGGCCGACTACGACTTCGAGGCCCACAAGCAGCTCGTGCCCATGCAGCCCGGCGACGTGCCCGTCACCTACGCCGACACCACGGCGCTCCAGCGCGACCTGGGCTACAAGCCCGCGACGCCGCTCGAGGACGGCCTGAGGGCCTTCGCCAAGTGGTATAAGCGCTACTACAACATTTAGGAAATCATGGCCCTGTAACAGGGGCCATTTTTAATGCGAATTATTGTTCTTTGACAATTGGAGAATGACATGAAGATCGCTGTCGCCGGTACCGGCTACGTTGGCCTGTCCCTCGCCGTCCTGCTCTCGCAGCACAACGAGGTGCACGCGCTGGACATCGTGCCCGAGAAGGTCGAGAAGATCAACAGCTACGTATCGCCCATTCAGGACGACGAGATCGAGCGCTTCCTGGCGGAGGCCAAGGCGGGGGAGCGCGAGCTCGACCTGCACGCCACCGTCGACGTGGCGGAGGCCTATTCAGGTGCCGACTACGCCGTCATCGCCACGCCGACGAACTACGATTCCGATAAAAACTTCTTCGACACGAGCTCCGTCGAGGCCGCCATCGCCGCCGTGCGCTCGGTGAACCCGGACGCCTGGATCGTCATCAAGTCGACCATCCCCGTCGGCTACACCGCGGGCCTGCGCGAGAGGCTGGGCGACGACAAGATCTTCTTCAGCCCCGAGTTCCTGCGCGAGAGCAAGGCGCTCTACGACAACCTGCACCCCAGCCGTATCGTGGTGGGCGCG
>CALKBB010000348.1 GCA_937989795.1 uncultured Collinsella sp.
GCCTACAAGACCGTGCTGAAGATGATGCGCGAGATGGGCATCGGCTGCGGGATCCGCCGCGAGACCGACTACCACAGGTACAACTCGTACAGGGGCAAGGTCGGAAAGACCTTCGAGAACGTCATCGGGCGCGACTTCGCCGCCGACGGGCCGTGGGAGAAGATGGGCACCGACGTCACCGAGTTCAAGCAGCCCTGGGGCAAGGCCTACTTCGCGCCGGTCTACGACTTCGGCAGCAAGGAGATCGTCGCCTGGTCCACGTCGCTGCACCCCAACATGGCTCAGCAGCACGAGCTGCTCGACCAGCTCGTGTCCAAGAAGCCCAAGGGCTCCAGGCCGATCCTGCACTCGGACATGGGCTGGCAGTACCAGCAGGCCGGTTGGTGCAGGCGGTTGGAGGAGGCCGGCGTGGTGCAGAGCATGTCCCGGAAGGGCAACTGCATCGACAACGGCGCGACGGAGCAGGTGTTCGGCCACATCAAGGACGAGTTCTTCCGCGGAAGGACGTGGCCGGACTTCGAGTCCTTCAAGGCGGACCTCGACGACTTCGTGGTCCATTGGAACACGAGGAGGCGCCAGGTTAAACTGAAGGGACTGACCCCGGAGGAGTTCCGGAGACAGTCCCTTGCGGCGTAGTTCTTATTTAAGCCGTCCAAGTTTTGGGGTGCAGTTCATCCATCGGGCGCGTTTCCTATTCGGGCCAAATAAATTGTGTGCGGCCGGCCTCGCCACCATCAATGAGCAGACTCTGCCCGGTCATAAACCGGTTGGTCACGCCCACAAAGTAGATCCACTCGGCGATCTCTTGGGCAGTGGCCCAGCGTTTAAGCGGCGTGAGCTCCATAATCTTGTTCCACAGATGCTCGTCTTCCATCACGCAACGGTTGAGTGGCGTGATAACGCCACCCGGGTCCACACTGTTGGCGATGGCCTGCGGCGCCAGACGGTTTGCAAGGTTCTTGGTGTAGGCGATAACGCCGCCCTTGCTGGCGGCATAGGCGGGAAACTCCGATCCCGTATGCCCGCTCGCCGACCCCACATTGACCACGGATTTGATAGCCGGCGCCGGCTTGGCGGCAAACCCCTCCCCCACAAAGGCGTAGCGCTCGGTCACGTTGATGGTGCCACACAGGTTGGCGGCGATGTCGTCGGCCGAATCCTGCGTACCGGCAACGTTCACGATTACCTGGGGTTCAAGATCGCCTGGAAACGAGTCCGGCTCGCGTACATCAACGATCAGATGGCGGTAGCGCTCGTGTTCGATCGCCGCCGGCAGCAGATCAAAGCCCACGACCTCGTGACCCTCGTCCAAAAAGCGCTGCACGCACGCGGCTCCGATACCGCCCGAAGCGCCCGTGATCAAAACCCGCATACTCGCTCCTTAGGCGGTTGCGTGGCGCTCGAGGTACTCGGCGCCCACATTCTCACGCTCCCAGCCACGCACGACCTTGTAGCCCACGGGGCTCAGGAAGACCTCGCACAGCAGCTCGGCAACAGCGCCGGTCAGCGAGCACATAAGGACCTGCACCCAGGTCCAACCAAAGAACGTGTGGCTCACCACAATGGCAAAGACCAGGTTGTCGATAAACTGGCCAACACCCGTGGACACATAGGAGCGGAAGGCAAAGCTCGCAAAGTTATTCTTTTTGAGCATACGGCCAAGCGACTGGTTGAGCGTGGAGTTAACCACGGCAGAAACGAGCATTGCCAGCGAAGAGCCCAGCACCACATACCAAGTGCCGCCGATGGTGGCGTTAAGGGCGGTGTTGACCTCGATCATGCCCGTGTCGTAGTAAGCGCCCCACATGCCGGGCGTGAGCGAGCATGCCCAAAAGCACAGGCTCACGGCGAGGTTGACTGCCAGCGCGAGGATGGAGATTTTGATGGATGCCTTGGCGCCAAAGCGCTTGCAGATCATGTCCTGGCACAAAAACGAAACCCAGCTCACCACAAAGCCGCAATCGAGTGCCAGATACGGCAGGCTGATAAGCTCTTTGTTGGCCAGCAGGTTCATCATGATGACGCTCACGAAAAACAGCGAAACCGTTGCCGCGGGAATGCTCCGCAACAGGACCTTGTAGTCCTCCATGACCTTCTTGATCATTATGTACTCCTTTGGTTTTAGGTTTTACGAGCAGGATATCGGACCCGAACTGCTCGGACGCCCCGGCTTGAGACGACGGTGGGTATAATAGCCGCTCACACGGCATAAGGCAAGCAAACGGCGCGGCAGCCCCGCAGGGCCACCGCGCCGATGCGTTAAAAGGCTACGTTGCCAAACTCCGACAGGATAAGATCGGGATTGTGATCGGTTGCCCAATCCACGTTCCACGGACTCGTGAACAGCAGCAGCTTACCGCCGCGCATGTCCTCGACGCGCAGCGTGTCGCGCGTGAGCGAAAGGCCCGGGATATCGATGGTGTCGGGGTCGTTTTGGATCCAGCGGATGTCCGTATAGGGCAGTGGCTGGCGACGAACCTCTACACGGTATTCGGCCTTGAGGCGGCGCTCGAGTACCTCAAACTGCAGCACGCCGACCACGCCCACGATGACGCTCTCCATGCCAGCGCCCAGCTCGCGGAAGATCTGGATGGCACCCTCCTGGGCAAGCTCCTCCATACCCTTGACGAACTGTTTGCGCTTGAGCGTATCGACCTGCGTAATGCGAGCGAACATCTCGGGGGCAAACGTCGGGATCTGCGGGTACTGCACGTGGCGCTTGCCGGAGCACACGGTATCACCGATGCTAAAGATACCCGGATCAAACAGGCCCACGATATCGCCCGCGTACGCCTCGTCCACGATGGCGCGGTCATCGGCCATCATCGAGGTACCCGTGGCAAGCTTAAGCTTGCGGTTGCCCTGCACGTGGAAGGCATCCATGCCGCGCTCGAACTTGCCCGAGCAAATGCGCACAAAGGCGATGCGGTCGCGGTGGTTCTTGTCCATGTTGGCCTGGATCTTAAACACAAAGCCGCTAAAGTCGTCGCGGCAGGGATCGACCGGTTCGCTGGTGAGCGTATCGGTATAGGCGCGCGGCGTCGGGGCCAGACGCAGGAACTCCTTGAGGAAGGGCTCCACGCCAAAGTTGGTGAGCGCCGAGCCAAAGAACGCCGGGCTCAGCTTGCCGCAGGCCACGGCATCCAAGTCGAGCTCGTCGCCGGCACCATCGAGCAGCTCGATGTCGTCCATCAGGTTCTTATGGTTCTCCTCGCCGATGAGCTCATCCATGGAAGGATCGCCCAGCTCGGCCTCGACCTCGGCGACCTTCTTGGTGGCGTTGGCGTGGCCGTCGCCCTCAAAGGCAATGACGCGACGAGTCTGACGATCGAACACGCCGCGGAAGTTGCGGCCGCTGCCGATCGGCCAGTTCATGGGATACGTATTGATGCCCAGGACATTCTCGATCTCTTCCATGAGCTCAAACGGGTCGCGAGCCTCGTGGTCGAGCTTGTTCACAAAGGTGAAGATGGGAATGTGGCGCAGCGTGCAGACCTTAAAGAGCTTTTTGGTCTGGGCCTCGACGCCCTTGGCGCCGTCGATGACCATGACCGCGGCGTCGGCGGCCATAAGGGTACGGTAGGTATCCTCCGAGAAGTCCTGGTGACCGGGTGTATCGAGGATGTTGACGCAGGCGCCGTTATAGGTGAACTGCAGCACCGAGGAGGTAACGGAGATACCACGCTCCTTCTCGATGTCCATCCAGTCCGAGACGGCATGCTTGGCCGAGCTCTTGCCCTTGACCGAGCCGGCGGTCTGGATGCTGCCGGTATAGAGCAGCAGCTTCTCGGTAAGCGTGGTCTTACCAGCATCCGGGTGGCTGATGATCGCGAATGTGCGGCGCGACGAGATTTCATCCGACAGGCTTGCCATGCGGATCCTTTCTTGCATTGAGTGCATTACGTCGATGTATCCGTACTATTGTAGCCGCGAAATTCCGCCATAGGGCACCTATCAGGACAAATTCATCAGTTGGGGCCTAGGGTAGCAGTCGATGGCGGCACTCCGCAGCAGTTTGTCTCGATCTGTAACATCTAGCAGCCAAAAACTTCTCCAGTTGTTACAGATTGAGACAACCAAATGGGGTCCGCCAGCAAAATCTCAATCTGTAACAGGTAGCCGTCCAAACCGGTTCCAGATGTTACAGATTGAGATATAAGGATAGACGGGTGGCCAATGTCTCGTTCTGTAACATCTAGCCGCGCAAATCGACTCTTACTGTTACAGATTGAGACAAATAGGCAGGCGGGCAAATAACATCTCAATCTGTAACAGAAGGCGACCCAAAACGGACCCAGGTGTTACAAATTGAGATTGTTTTGGAGCAAGCGCGGCGCCGGTGGGCTATTCCGTATTTGTCTCTTGCATAACTGTATATAGTGTATATATACTGTGCTTACCGGTTATATACACGTGTAGACCATCAGCTAAGGAGCCGCTGTGGACATCATCCTATCCAATTCGAGCGACAAGCCCATCTACGAGCAGATATCTTCGCAGGTTAAAGCACAGATACTCTCGGGCGCACTCGCTGCGGGAGCCAAACTCCCCAGCATCCGTGCGCTCGCGAGCGATCTTGGCGTGAGCGTCATCACCACCAAGCGCGCCTACGCCGACCTAGAGCAACTCGGGTTTATCTGCACCGTGCAGGGCAAGGGCTGCTTTGTCGCCGAGGGCAACCAGGAACTCTTGCGCGAAAACCAGCTCTGCCATATCGAAGAGCTACTTGCGAAAGCGGCGAGCCAAGCCGAAACCCTGGGCGTCACGCGCGACAAACTGCACGAGATGCTCGACCTGGTAGCCCCCGAAACCATGCAGTAGCCATCTGAAAGAAAGGCTATACCATGCAAAACCTTTTAGAACTCAAAGGCATCTCACGCCGTGTGAGCGACCGCTTTTCACTACGCGACGTCACGCTCGCTGTGGAGCCCGGCCAGATCGTTGGCTTTGTAGGCGCAAACGGCGCCGGCAAGACAACGACCATTCGCGCCGCGCTCGGGCTTATAAAGCTCGATGCCGGCGAGGTGCACCTGTTTGGGCAGCGCTATGGCGCCGACGCGCCCGATGAATCGCAACGCCATCTACGCTCCCGCGTCGGTCTTGTCCTGGACACGTGCCCCTTCCCCTCCACGCTCAGGGTGGGCCAGATCGAGTCGCTCGTAGGCCCGACGTACCCCACATGGGACCGCGAAACGTTCGCCGGATTCATCAACCGATTTGGCCTCGATCCCAAGACAAAGGTCAAGGACCTCTCCCGCGGCATGGGCATGAAACTGCAGCTTGCCTGTGCACTCAGCCACAATGCCAAGCTGCTCGCTTTGGACGAAGCCACCGCGGCCCTCGATCCCATGGCACGCGAGGAACTGCTTGATGAGCTGCTTGCCTTTGTTTCCGACGGTCAGCGCAGCGTGCTG
>CALKBB010000349.1 GCA_937989795.1 uncultured Collinsella sp.
GCGGGCGACAAACCCGGAACCGACGAATGGAAACGCTTCACTTCCACGCTGCTTTCCATTCCAATGGCGCACCAGCTCATTGGCTTCTACACCGTGGCCGACAGCTCGGACGGCTGCCTGAAAGTCATGCGCAGCTACCAGTACTACGCGGCCGCCGCCATATCCGACAAGGTGCGCAAGTGCAAATGGGACGAGAGACCCAAGAGCAGCACCCCGGGGCGCCCCGGCGGTTACATATGGCATACCACCGGCTCCGGCAAGACCATGACGAGCTTCAAATCTGCCCAGCTCATAGCTGACTCGCGCGACGCCGACAAGGTGATCTTTCTCATGGACCGCATCGAGTTGGGCACGCAGTCGCTCTCCGAGTACCGCGCGTTCGCAGACGACGCCGACGACGTGCAGGGGACCGAGAACACGCAGGTGCTGAAGTCGAAGCTCGCGAGCGACGACCCCAAGAACCGCCTCATCGTGACCTCTATCCAGAAGATGAGCAACGTGAAGGCCGGCGAGGGCAGAATCACCCAGGCGGAACTCAACCGCCTAGCCTCCAAACGGATCGTGTTCGTCATCGACGAGTGCCACCGCTCCACTTTCGGTGAGATGCTCCAGGACATACGCCGCGCGTTCCCCAACGCGCTGTTCTTCGGCTTCACAGGTACGCCGATTCTCGACGAGAACCAGAAGAAGGGCTCCACCACCGCCATGGTGTTCGGCGAGTGTCTGCACCGTTACAGCATCGCAGACGGCATCCGCGACGGCAACGTCCTGGGCTTCGACCCATATATGGTGACGACCTTCGACGACCACGACGTGCGCGAGGCGGTCGCCCTAGAGCAAGCGAAAGCCGCAACAGTAGCCGAAGCCATCTTCGACGATCGAAAGAGCAAGGTCTTCTACTACTATATGGACTCGGCAAAGGTCCCCATGGGACCGATGGTCGACAGCGCCGGCAACCGCATCAAGGGCATCGAGGATTTCCTCACCCGCGCCCAATACTGGCCCGACACTCCGCACCACGAAAAGGTCGTAGAGGACATCCTGCGCCGTTTCCCGGTGCTCTCCCACGGCAACAAGTTCCATGCAATCTTGGCGACAAGCTCCATCCCGGAGGCAATCGACTATTACCGAGCCTTCAAGGAACGCGCCCCGCAGATGAAAGTGACCGCCCTTTTCGATCCGAGCATTGACAACAACGCCGGCTCTACGGTGAAGGAAGATGCCCTGGTCGAGCTCATAGAAGACTACAACAAGGCATACGGTCAGGAGTTCACCATCCCTACATGGCCCGCTATGAAGAAGGACATCTCGGCGCGCCTGTCTCACAAGAAGCCCTACGTCAACGTCGACTCCAACCGCGACTCTCGCATCGACCTGCTCATCGTAGTGGACCAGATGCTCACGGGCTTCGACTCCAAATGGCTAAACACGCTCTACCTCGACAAGGTCATCGACTACGAGAGCATCATCCAGGCGTTCAGCCGCACGAATCGCCTGTTCGGCCCCGACAAGCCCTTCGGCACGATCCGCTATTACCGTCATCCCCACACCATGAAGGGGTATATCGAAGCGGCAGTGAAGCTGTATTCGGGAGACCGCCCGCTCGACATGTTCGTCCAGAAACTACCGGAGAATATCGCGTTGATGGACGCGCGCCTTCAGGAGATACTCATGGTCTTCGAAGCAGCTGGCGTAGGGGACCTCTCCAAGCTCCCCGCATCGCAGGAAGCCAGGCGCAAGTTCGCCAAGGAGTTCGTTGAGCTCAACGAGTTCCTCGAGGTCGCAAAGGTGCAGGGCTTCACATGGGAGCAGGATACCTACGAGTTTGAGGTGGAGCCGGAGGAAAGCGAGCCGAGGGGCAAGTCCTTCTTCGTGCAACCGGTTATCGACGAGCGGACCTACCTCATTCTCGTGCAGCGGTACAAGGAGTTGTTCGCAGGAGGGGGCGGGCCTGGCGACGCGCCCGAAGCGCCCTACGAGCTCGATGGTCATATAACCGAGATCGACACGGGGCTCATAGACAGCGACTACATGAACGCGAACTTCGAGAAGTGGCTGAAATGCCTTGAGCAGGATGACGAGGGCCTTGCCGCCGCGCGTGAGGAGCTCCACCGATCGTTCGCGTCCCTAAGCCAGGATGACCAACGCTTCGCTGAGCTGTTCCTCCACGATGTCGAGCGAGGGGACGTCGCCCTGGAAGACGACAAGACGTTGAGGGATTACATTACGTCCTATGCCCGCAAGGCGAAAAACGCTCAAGTCGAGCGAATCGTCGAGGCGCTCGGCATAGACGGCGAGCTTCTTGCCAACATGGCTGCGCTTGACCTGACGGAATCGAACATTAACGAGTTCGGACGCTTCGACGATTTGAAGGACTCGGTGGACAAGGCGCGCGCCAAGGCCTTCTTTGAGCAGAAGGAAGGCAGAACGCTTCCCCTGTTCAAGGTGAACACCCGTGCGGCGGCGCTGTTGAAGAAGTTCATCCTAGAAGGCGGCTTCGACATCGACGAATGAGCGGCGATTATGAGCAGGCGAAATTGAGGGCTTGGCAATCCGAGGGGGCGTATGTGACCATGCGTCCCCTCGCTTCATCTTGGG
>CALKBB010000350.1 GCA_937989795.1 uncultured Collinsella sp.
CTTCCCGGAGCAAGGCAACCCGCCCGGAGCAGGCCCCAGCGCGAGGCCGTCCCGGATGCCTATCTACTCGTTGTCGCCCGCGGTCATTTGGGTTGCGGAGAGCGCGCCGTCGGCAGCGGTTGCGGCTGCGGCGTCGGGCCAGACCCAGTCGGTAAAGGCCGGGTGATCGAAGCCCTCGTCGCACGCGAACTCAAAGGCCTCGGTGCGGAAGGCCTCCCACTCATCAATCTGCTCGACAAACTTATCAGCGTCGACCATGCGCAGCACGTCGGCGGCCAGGGCCCAGCGGTCCATGTTGTTCAGGCGCAGCATGTCGAACGGCGTGGTCGTGGAGCCCTTCTCCTCGTAGCCGTGGACGCGGAAGGCATCGTGGCCGGGGCGGTTCCAGATCAGACGGCGGATCGTGCCGGCATAGGCGTGGAACGCAAAGAGCACGGGCTTCTCGCCGAGGCCAAACAGCTCAGTCCAGCGCTCATCGCTGATGGCTTGGTCGTTCTCGCAGACGTTCTGGATCTTGAGCAGGTCGACCACGTTGACGAACCACACCTTAATGCCCAGCTCGCGCAGCATGTCGGTTGCAGCCAGAGCCTCGAGCGTCGGTACGTCACCGCACGTGGCGACCACGACGTCGGCCTCTGCGAGCGAATCGGCAGTCGATGCCCACTCCCAGGTCGCTACGCCCTCGGCGAGCTCGGACCTGGCCTCGTCGACCGTCTGGAAGGTGGGGGCGGGCTGCTTGCCACAGAAGATGGCGTTGACGCAGTCGGTGGACTGGTAGACGCGCTCGGCAACGGCAAGCGCCATGTTGGCGTCGGCCGGATAGTAGGCATTCACGATATGCGTGTCGTTGGCCTTGTTGAGCAGCAGGTCGATAAAGCCGGGGTCCTGGTGCGAGAAGCCGTTGTGGTCCTGACGCCAGACATGGCTCGACAGCAAAATGTTGAGACCGCTAATGGGGGCACGCCACGGAATCTCGCGCTTGGTGGCCTCGAGCCATTTGCAGTGCTGGTTGACCATGGAATCGACCACGTGGACAAAGCTCTCGTAGGAGCTCCACACACCCGAGCGGCCGGTGAGCACGTATGCCTCGAGGAAGCCCTCGCACTGGTGCTCGGACAGCTGCTCGACAACCTTACCGGAACCGGCCAGCAGCTCGTCGTTGGCATCGTCCTCGTAGAAGCCGGCATCCCACTGCTTCTTGGTCACCTTGTAGGCAGCCTGCAGGCGGTTGGACGCAGTCTCGTCGGGACCGAAAATGCGGAAATCGTCCATGTTCTTGGCCAGAACGTCGGCAGTGTACTCGCCAAAGACGCGGGCGGCCTCGGTGGAGCCCCAGCCGTGGCCCTTGCTTGCGACGGGGATCTCGTGGGCATGAATATCGGGGAGCTCGAGCTCGCGGCGCACCTTGCCGCCGTTTGCATTGGGGTTGGCGCCGATGCGCAGCTCACCGGTCGGCATAAAGGCCGTCACCTCGGGGCGCACCTGACCCTCGGGCGTAAAGAGCTCCTCGGGCTTGTAGGAGCGCAGCCACTCGCGCAGCACGCGGAAGTGCTCGTGGGTGTCCTTGGCACTCGCCAGCGGCACCTGATGGGCGCGCCAGGAGTCCTCGGTCTTCTTGCCATCAATCTGCTTGGGGCAGGTCCAACCCTTGGGCGTACGGAACACGATCATGGGATAGGCCGGACGGACCACGGTCTCGCCCGCAGTGGCCTGAGCCATAGCGGTGGCCTTGATGTCGCAGATCTCATCGAAGACCTGCTCGAACAGGGCGGCAAAACGCGCGTGAATGCTTGCATGGCTCTCATCGTCGAAACCGGCGACAAAGAAGTGCGGCTTATAGCCCATGCCTTCAAAGAACTTGGTGAGCTCTTCGTCGGACACGCGGGCAAGGATGGTGGGATTGGCAATCTTGTAGCCGTTGAGGTGCAGGATCGGCAGGACGATTCCGTCGGTTGCCGGGTTCACGAGTTTGTTGGACTGCCAAGAAGTCGCAAGCGGACCGGTCTCGGACTCGCCGTCGCCCACCACGGCCACGGCCAGCAGGCTCGGGTTGTCCATGACGGCGCCGTAGGCGTGGCTGAGCGTGTAGCCGAGCTCGCCGCCCTCGTGGATGGAGCCGGGCGTCTCGGGCGCAAAGTGGCTCGGGATGCCGCCGGGATAAGAGAACTGGCGGAAGAACTTCTGCAGGCCAGCCTCGTCATTGGTGATGTCGGGGCGAATCTCACGGTAGGTACCATCGAGCAGCGACTGGGCGGTACCGGCGGGGCCACCGTGACCCGGGCCCATCAAGAAAATGGCGTTCTGGTTGTGATCGGCGATGAGGCGGTTGACATGACCGAACAGGAAGTTGATGCCGGGCGTGGTGCCCCAGTGACCGACCAGACGGTGCTTAACGTCCGGACGACCAAAGTCGCGCACCTCACCGGTTTTCTCATCAACAAAGTCGGTGCGCATCAGCGGGTTAGAGCGAAGGTAGATCTGACCGACGGACAGATAGTTCGATGCGCGCCAATACAGATCGACGCCCTCGAGCTCGGAAGCCGGCACCTCGTGTCCTAGCTTTTTCCACGGCGTCCCCAGTGTTTTAGCCATTGTTTCTGTCCCTTCGCTGTGCGGTCACCCTCCGATACGGCAACCATTCGTTGGGACTAGTATATTTGCTAAAACGTTTTATCATGGTGAAAAAACGTTTTATCATCCTTATCAATCGCATCGATCAACAAAACGCGACATTCACCTGCGGCATTGCCTGTCACAGGTGCTCCACATTCAGTCTCTGCAAATTGATAAACGTGTTTAGTTGTGTTTAGTAAGCTTGAGCACGCTGCCCTTAACGATAAGTGCCGGCTCCAGGACGACCTCTTCGGCACGCCTACCGCCCCTACCGGCAAGACGCTTGGACATGCAGCCAAAAGCATGCTCCGCGAGCACGCCAGGATCCTGCTCAATGGCGGTCAGTGCCGGCTCAAAGAGGACGTCTGCCGCCGAGTTGTCATAACTCACCACCGAGATATCGCCCGGGATGCTCTTCCCCATCTCGTGCAAGCGCTTGAGCAAACCGAGGGCAATGTTGTCCGAGCTTGCGAACACGGCGGTGGCGTCGGTTGCGAGTACCGCCTCCGAGGCCTCGTATGCACTCGGAATGTAGTACTCGCTCTCAAACTCCAAACGTGCGTCGATAGGCAGGCCAACCTCACGCAGCGCGCGCTCATAGCCGGCAAGTCGCTTGCGACCTGTATTGGAACGGCGCGCGTTAACCAAGCAGGCAATGCGACAGTGACCCTGCTCGATCAGATAGCGGGTGGCCATGTAGCCACCCATCTCGTGGTCGAACATCACCTTGTCGCACTCGAGCCCCTCAATGGCACGGTCGACCATCACGGCAGGGATAGGCAGATGGCTGACTTCTTCGCGCAGGGCGCGGTCGTCGGAGAACTCGTCACCCACCACCAAAAAGACGCCGTCAACGCCGCGCGTCACCAACTGGCGCAGCAGCTCAAGATCGTCATCGGCGCTTCCGCCCGAGCTGGTAATAAAGAGTGCGTAACCGTCCTCACGGCAGCGCTTTTCCAAACTGCCGGCGAGCGAGGCAAAAAAGCGGCTCTCGATGTTAGGGACGATAAGACCCAGCGTGCGCGACTCGCGCATGACCAAGCTACGCGCAATCTGGTTAGGAACATAGTGGTTGCGCGCCGCGACCTCTTTGATGAGCTTGCGGTTTTCTTCCGAGATGCGACAAGGCCGATTATTGAGAACAAGCGAGACCGACGAGGGGGAAAGCCCCACCTCCTGGGCGATCTGCTTGAGGGTGACTTTGTTGGCCATCTCGCTCCTTCCAGGTTTACGCGCAATCTCTTGAAAGTATAGCGACTGCCCCTCTACCTCGGTGATAAACACTTTACCAATCCGGTGGACGGCTGTTTTATCGCCGCCAGCGCACCAAATCCGTCCGGGTGGGGTATATTGCAATCGATTGATGACAACGACCACCAAAAGGCGGATATTCGTATGCACGAGAACGACTTTTTTAACGAGGACCTGCTGTGCGCGCTTGCTGGCGTTGCCGGCGAGGACAACGTGCTGATGAGCGAGCCCATGCGCGAACACACCACGTTTAAGATCGGCGGCCCGGCTGACGTCTTTGTCACGCCCGATACCGAGCAGGGACTCGTCGCCACACTCGATACCTGCTATCGCTGCGATCTGCCACTCACCATCGTGGGCAACGGCTCCGACCTGCTTGTCGGCGACAAGGGCATCCGCGGCGTCGTCGTGGCGCTGGGCAAGGGCCTCTCCGACATCACCGTCGACGGCACGCACGTCACGGCGGCAGCCGGCGCCTTGCTTTCCGATGTCGCCGCGGCGGCAGCCGAGGCCGGTCTCACCGGCATGGAGCCCATCTCGGGCATCCCCGGATCGGTCGGCGGCGCCTGCTACATGAACGCCGGCGCCTACGGTGCCTGCATGGCCGATGTGCTGGGGCCTGTGCGCGTCTACAAGCCCGCCCGCATGCTCGACGACGGCACCCGCGGCAGCGGCAGCATCATCGAGTTCGATGTCGACGAGCTCAACCTGGGCTATCGCAAGAGCCGCATTGCCGACGACGGCTTCGTCGTGCTTTCGGCCACTTTCAATCTCGCCCCGGGCAACGCCGCGATGATCAAGGCCGACATGGACGACTACCGTCAGCGTCGCGAAGACAAGCAGCCGCTCGATATGCCGAGTGCCGGCTCCACTTTCAAACGCCCCGAGGGCTACTTTGCCGGCAAGCTCATCATGGATGCCGGCCTGCGTGGGCATGCTGTCGGCGGCGCGCAGGTGAGCGAAAAGCACTGCGGCTTCATCGTCAACGCCAACCACGCCACCGCCGCCGACGTCGACGAACTCATCCGCGACATCCAAGCCAAAGTCAAAGAGCAGTTCGACGTAGACCTAGAACCCGAAGTCCACCGAGTAGGCGAATTCCTCTAACAAAGAAGGCCCCGAAAGGGGCCTTCACTTTCTTTTATTCAGATAAACCAGTCCGGTGTGTGACGTATTGGACCCGAGAGGTCCGTGGCTGCCCGAAAGGCATTAGGTTGA
>CALKBB010000351.1 GCA_937989795.1 uncultured Collinsella sp.
GATTATTGTGTCGCTTATGCTTGCCGGATTGATCCTGCGCGTTTCGTACGAGAGCGCCCGTCGCGATGAGTACGACCGTCGCCGCGAGAGCTTTGCCGTTATGGATGAGAGTACCGCTGGCGTGCCCCACGTGCGCGGCGAGCGATCTTCGCGTAACGGTTTTACCGTCCTGGATGGCTCTGCGACCGAGCCGGCAGTCCGCCCGCGTCAGCGAACGGCGCCGCAAGGTCGTCCTCAGCGCCCCAGCCCTCGCAACGCGGGCGGCGGATATAATCGAATCGATTTGAACTCGGACCCGTCGGCGCGCTTGCGCACCGACGACCAGGGACCGCGCGTACGAAGGGACTACCATGACCGATAAGATGACCGTTGCTATCGCAGCCGGCGGCACGGCGGGACATATCAACCCCGCACTCGCCTTGGCCGAGGAACTGCGTGACCGTGGCCACCACGTTGTGTTTGTGGGCCAGTCGCATAAGCTCGAGGGTCGTCTGGTTCCCGAGGCAGGGTTCGATTTTGTACCGATTACGGTTACGGGCTTCGACCGCTCTCGCCCTTGGACGGCATTGAGCTCGCTGTGGCGTGTCTATAAGGCGAAGCGCGCGCTCGGCAGCCATTTTTCCAAAGCCTGCAAGCCCGATGTCGCCATAGGTTTTGGCGCCTATGTTGAGGTCCCGCTTCTGGGCTGGTGCAAGGACGCTGGCATTCCGTATCTGCTGCACGAACAGAATTCCGTCCCGGGCCTTGCTAACAAGATGATGAGTTCGCATGCCGCCCGTGTTTGCATTTCGGTGCCGGCAGCGCGTTCTGTGTTTGAGCGCGAGGGCAATTCTGACCATGTGCTCATGACCGGCAACCCCGTACGTCGCTCGGTGATCGAGGGCGATCGCGCTCGCGGCCGCAAAGCACTTGGCGTTCCCGAGGACGCTACGCTGCTGCTCGTCTTTGGCGGTTCACTTGGCGCCCAGCACCTCAACGAGCGCGTGGTTTCGCTCAAAAACGAGCTGCTTTCGCGCAAGAAC
>CALKBB010000352.1 GCA_937989795.1 uncultured Collinsella sp.
CATTTTCTGTTCAACACGCTCAACACCATCGCGTCGTTTACGCGTACCGACCCGCTGCGCGCCCGCGAGCTGCTGCGCGAGTTCTCCTCGTTCTATCGCGCCACGCTCGACAATTCGGGCTCGCTCATTCCCGTGTCGCGCGAGGTCGCACAGACCAAGCGCTACCTGACGTTTGAGAAGGCGCGCTTTGGCGAGGATCGCGTGCTGGCGACCTTCGACGTGTCCGAGGACATCGAGGACACGCTGGTGCCGGCATTTGTAATTCAGCCGATCGTCGAGAATGCCGTACGCCACGGTATGGGTGATGGCGATGCGCTGAGGATTGACGTGTCGGTCCACAGGGATGGCGAAGATGCGATTTTGATTGCGGTCGCCGATAACGGCGTGGGCATGGACGAAGGCACCGCTGCCAGACTGTTTGACGAGCGCTCTGCCCGTCCCGACGCCAACTCCCCACAGGGTGGCGGCGCCGGTGTGGCCATGCACAATATTTCGGAGCGCATCCATCGCTTTTATGGACCGCACTCCTACACGCGCGTCGAATCGGCCCCGGGTAAGGGCACTAAAGTGCTCCTGCATCTCGATTTGTCAGAGAGCATCTTCGACATTCAAGAGTAAAATGATAGGTTGCGGGTTTAACGCTAGTTGGCGGATGCCCGACGTAGTTAGTTGACGAAAGGTTTTATCCCTATGCTGCGTGCGATGATTGTGGATGACGAGGCCCCGGCCCGTTCGGAACTTCGCTTCTTGCTCGAGCAGACGGGCAAGATCGGCACGATCACAGAAGCGTCGAGCGTTCGCTCCGCCATCGAGATGCTCATGGAGAGCCGCGTCGATGTCGTGTTCCTCGATATTTCGATGCCTGGCGCTTCGGGTCTGCAGCTTGCCGAGGCACTGCACAAGCTCAAGAATCCGCCGGCGATCGTATTTGTAACCGCGTACAGCGATCACGCGGTCGAGGCGTTTGATGTGGATGCCGTCGACTATCTGATGAAACCGGTCGAGGAGGCTCGCCTGGATCGAGCGATCGATAAGGTTATGCAACGCGCCAAACCTGTCACGGACAGCAAGGTGACCATCGAGCGCATCCCGGTGGAAAAGGGCGGCCGCAAGGTCCTCATCCCCGTGGACGACATTCGCTTTATCATGGCCAAGGACGATTACTCCTGTATTTATACGGTCGATGACCGCTTTTTGTCCACGACCTCGCTGGCACAGTTCGAGGCCAAGCTCTGCGACTTTGGCTTCTTCCGCGTTCACCGCCGCTATATCGTCAACTTGGCGTGTGTCACCGATGTCGAGACGGTTCCCTCGGGCGCTATCCAGCTGGGTATTACGGGCGTCGACGAACGCGTACCGGTTTCGCGCCGTCGCGTCGTGCCACTCAAAAAAGCTCTGAGTCTCTAGCACATTGGCCCCGCAGCCCTGTAGACCAAAATCGTCTGCGGAGCCGTGGGGCTTTTTGCATGAATGCACCAAATCGTTTTGCGGAAGGGATTCCATGAACAGTGCAAGCGCCAAGCGTATCGACATTATCTCGGACACCCACGGCTATCTTTCGCCTGCGCTCCTGGACGAGCTTAAGGGTGCGGATCTGATTATCCACGCCGGCGACCTTACGTCGGAGATGGACTACGAGCACCTGCGCACCATCGCCCCCGTGCGAGCGGTGCTGGGCAATAACGATTACTACCGCGACTACGGCCCCGACGTGGACCGTTTGGCGCTCTTTACCTACGAAGGCCTCAAGTTCGCCGTAGCCCACTACCGCGAAGACCTTCCGGTGGGATCCGTAGACGTAGCCATCAATGGTCACACCCACGTAACTAAAGAAGCCCAAGTGGGCCGCTGCTTGGTCCTCAACCCAGGCAGCGCCAGCTATCCCAGAGGCACCCGAGGCCCCACCATGGCCAGAATGCTCGTCAAAGACGGCAAGATCATAAGCACCAGGTTTATTGACTTGGATTAACCGCAACAAAAACGGGGGATGCAGATCGCATCTCCCGTTTCCATTTGAGCCAAAGGCCGAAGTTCAACAACAACCATCAGACAACCTCGCCGAGGAGCACGGGGATCCCGAGCCGCGAAGCGGCGAGCAACAAAGTCTTCGAACAATGTGACGGCAGGGAGGGTCTCCGGGGCTGAGGGCGGGGGTTAAGTTTGCTGCTCTACAGTCCTGCGCAAGACGGAAAGCACATTAAGTGCTTTCCTTTGCGTG
>CALKBB010000353.1 GCA_937989795.1 uncultured Collinsella sp.
CGAGCCAGTGGCAATTGTGCCCTCGACCGTGATCGGTGCGACCGACGCTGCCAACTACCAGCGCATTTGCTCTGAGTGCATTCGTTTCTCGGCCTTTGTGGTCGACGATGACGAGTGCGATCGCGGCGTCCACGGCACCAACGAGCGCATTACCCGCCGAGCCTACCTCCAGGGCATCCGTTTTCTCATCTCACTGCTTCAAACGCTCTAGAATTCGGCAAAGCGACAGTCCTTTTGTTGGCCGTTGGGAACGTTCTTAAACGACTAGTCGTTAAGGAACATACCCAACGGCTACGTCCACTCATTCCGTGCGGGTTATATGCAGGTTTGCCTGAGCACGCTATCATGTATGGGTTAGACCGCAACTATGTACCCCATACACGAAGGGATGCGCATGTATCTGAAGATCGACATGTTCTAGCCGGGCTTACCCCCGCAGTGGCGCCATGCGCCCCATCAACTCTGCCGATTTTCACCTTCACGCATATCATATAAAGGAGTCCTGCCATGCGCGACAAGCTCGAAAAGATCATCAAGGCCTACGAGGAGCTCGAGAAGAAGCTCTCCGACCCGGCCGTCGCCTCCGATATTAAGGAGTTCACGCGTCTCAACAAGGAGTACGCGCACCAGTCCGACCTCATCGCCGCTTCGCGTGAGTACATCAGCGCGCTCGACGACATCGAGGCTGCCAAGGAGATGCTCCGCGACACCACCGACGCCGATGAGAAAGAGATGCTCCAGATGGACATCTCCGAAAACGAGGCCAAGCTCCCCCAGCTCGAGGAAGACATCAAGTACATGCTCATCCCGAGCGACCCCAACGACGACAAGAACACCATCGTCGAGATCCGCTCCGCCGCCGGTGGCGACGAGGCGGCCATCTTCGCCGGCGACCTGTACAAGATGTACCAGCGCTTTTGCGAGTCGCGCGGCTGGAAGACCACCGTGCTCGATTCCAGCCCCAGCGAGGCCGGCGGCTTTAAGTCCATCGAGTTCAAGGTCGAGGGCGACCGCGTCTACTCCGTCATGAAGTTCGAATCCGGCGTGCACCGCGTCCAGCGCGTTCCCAAGACCGAGTCCCAGGGCCGCATCCAGACCTCAACGGCAACCGTCGCCGTGCTTCCCGAGGCCGAGGAGATCGACGTCCAGATCAACCAGTCCGACCTGCGCATCGATACCTACTGCGCTTCGGGCCCTGGTGGTCAGTGCGTTAACACCACCTACTCCGCCGTGCGCATCACCCACCTGCCCACCAACACCGTTGTGCAGTCGCAGGAGCAGCGCTCCCAGATTCAGAATCGCGAGGTCTGCATGCAGATGCTGCGCGCCCGTCTGTACGAGATGGAGCTCGAGAAGCAGCAGGCAGAGCTCGGTGCCGAGCGCCAGAGCCAGATCGGCCACGGTAACCGTTCCGAGAAGATCCGTACCTACAACCAGCCCCAGGACCGCGTGACCGATCACCGTATCGGCTTCAACTCCACCTACAACGGCGACCTTCTGGGC
>CALKBB010000354.1 GCA_937989795.1 uncultured Collinsella sp.
GAAGGCCACATTAAGTGGCCTTCTTTGCGTGCGGAACTCGCGATGAACTTCGTGCCCCGCCGCCCGGGAGGACGCCTCTTTATTGATGGGAGGCCTGATAGGTCGATGGTTCCGTGCCCGGATGCGTCCAAAGTGGGACGGGCTTTCCGGATGGGCAGACTTTCGAAAAATGCGTCCCGGAATTTGCCTTTGGAATGGGACGTAGTTTCCCGTTGAGGTGCTTTGCGGAAAGTGCATCCCACTCTGGGCGGTCGAAGTGGGACACACTTTCCCAAAGGCGCTCCAACGGGAAATTGCGTCCCATTATTCGGTCAAGAAACGGGATGCATTTTCCCAATGAGAGCAAAACCGGAAAATGCATCCCACAATCAGCCCTCAAAGTGGGACGTCGTTTCCCAATGAGGCTCAAGCGGAAAATGCATCCCGGAATTTGCGCTCAAAGTGGGATGCGGTTTCCGGTTGAGGGTCTAAGGGGAAAGTGCGTCCCAGAATCGACGCTTGAAATGGGATGCAGTTTCCCGATGAGGCACTCGACGGAAAATACATCCCAGAAATGGCCTTTGAGCTGGGATAAGATTTCCGCGGCATCTCGGATTCTCAAAAATGAGACACGCCGTTGGCGAAAATGAGACACGTGATATCGGGCATCGGATGTATCATTTGCAAAAATGAGTCCACTCCACTCGAATAAAGCGAGGTCCCTCATGTACGTTCCACACCCCCGTATCCGTAGGCTGTCGAAAATCCCGCTTGTTGGGACGGCGGCGCTTGCTGCGTTGATCGCCACGAGCGTCGCCTGCTTCACGGCCACGCCCCAGGTTGCCCAGGCGGCAGACGCGCCCGCAATCACCGATATGACCGAGCAGGATTATCAAGCCCTGGGTCTGGGCACGAGCGAGGACATTCCGGCCGATACCGTTGGCCCCTATTCCACTGATACCCCCACGACGTTTGCCACGCGCAGCGAGGTCTATATGGCAGCTAACGGTAGCCATGGCAATCGCTACACTCTGCGCGACAAGCTCGAGAACGTCGAGCGCGGTGACATTGGCGGCAGCAGCAAACTCACCGATGGCTATGGAAGTGTGTGGGGCGCCGCAAAGTTCTGGCAAAACGTCAACAACTTCGATACGAACAGCGATCTCTACAAGCATAGCGACTACGGTGGCGGCACCTGGTCGTACCTAAGCAACAATGAGTCCTCAACAGTACTCGCCAACGACAACAACGGTTTCTCGGGCATTCACGCCACGAGTGTTGAGTTCTGCAGCGACGCCAGCACGGGCAAAAAGAGCCGCGTTGCTGAGCTCCGTGCCTACGGCGACAGTTCCTCCACGACGATTGACGGCAAGTCATACGCCGGAAAGGTTGAGCTGGTCCTCTGCTCGTTTAGCAACGGGCGTACGCGCACTCTCGACACACACCTGCCGGTGACGGTCAACACTAATATGATGTACGAAGGCCGTTTTAAGTACCTGGATGCCGGTTACCTGCAAGAGCACGACGCCGTCTTTGATGTCGAGGCGGGCGATGTCGATGGCGACGGCGTCGACGAGCTTTTTGTCTACGCGGGCTGCTATGTCGACGAGAACGGCGTGCGCAAGGCTGTAGTCGACATGTATGACTTGGAGGGCGGCAACTGGAAGCAAAGCGTCGTAAAGATCGATGCCGGTAACGCCGCGGACTACACCACGCACAACAAGGGCGGGAACGACTCCTGGACGCAGCTTCAGTCAGCTCCTGTCGTTTCGCTAGCGGCCGGCGACCTCGATCGCGATTTTTGCGATGACCTCGCCATCGTGGTCTCGGCACCCTACGGCAAGAAGAATATTGATAAGTCGACGCATTGCGAGCTGTTTTCGTGGGATGCATCCAAGGGTGCGCTCGTCCATGTCGATGCTCTGGGCGACGCGGGCGCAATCTCCCTCTCCGCGAACGGCAAGACCATGGTCGCTGCGAATGCGACGTTCGGCACGTTTGCCGCCTACGATGAAGAAGGAAAGAAGACGGGTGAAACCGTCACGGGCCTTATTCTTGCGGGCTATGACTGGCAACGCAGCGCTTTTGATTACGGCGCTTCTGACGGCAGCAAGGGGCTGTACGGCGCGCTGTACCGCTACGCGTATTTTGACTCGGAGTCTGGCGAGTTCAAGCTTTCCGATTGTAAGGAATACAGAGACGGGCTCCTCGCCTCCTATGGGCTGATGCATGTGCCCAACAGCGCATGGAAGGATAGCGCTCAGGATAAGCGCTATCCGTGCACCTTGGCGCCTATTGCCCTTGCCACTGCCAACCTTGACGGCCTGTCCGAGCAGCTGGCGGTTGACGAGGTGCTCGTGGGCGGCGGTGTGTTCCGCGACTTTGCCTGCAACACGGCACAGAGCGGGGCTCAAGGCTTGGGGTCCATGGTCGGAACCATGAGCATGAGCGGTCAGCAATACAACAGCAGCAACAAGCATGACCACAAGGGTATAGAGCAGGTGTGGATCAGCGACGTCAAGGCGGGCAGCGTCTCGGGTTCGGACCGCTATAACGAGAGCTTTATCGCCGTGGTGGGCAAGCACCGCGACGAGGACCTGCGCAAGAACGATGACTACTATTGGATGACCGCCTCGCATTTTTCGCTCGACGAGAACGGAAAGGTGCGCCGCGGCGAGGAGCAGGTG
>CALKBB010000355.1 GCA_937989795.1 uncultured Collinsella sp.
CCGTCAATCGCCGCAACCTTGCGAATCTAAGCGCGATACCAAGCGGGCCGCGCCGGAAATCCCCGGCGCAGCCCGCTTTTTTGACTCACGCAGTGCCCTTGCGAATCGAAGGTGAATGCTTTCCCCGTTACCTAGTACTGCTCGATGCCCATGTAGCGACGAATCTCGGGGCTGTGGTCGAACACCTTGCCGCGGGCGGCACGCAGCTCGCAGCTCATCACGTAGAAGAAGATCGGCTCCAGGTACGAACGCACGCTGGCAGGCACTTCACCCACGCCGTACTCGAGCGCATCGAGCACCATGACGGTATCGGTGTGCGTGTTGAGGAACGCCAGCGCGCGCTCCTCCATGGGGCGGCACTCGCCCGATCCGAGTTGCACAAAGTAGAACACGCCGGGCTCGGTGGCTTCGAACGGGCCGTGGAAGTACTCGCCGGAGTGGATATAGCAGCAGTGCTGCCACTGCATCTCCATGAGCGAGCAGATGGCCATGGCGTAGGTCTGGCTAAAGTTGGGTCCGGAGCCCAGGATATAGAAGAACTTGTGCTGCTGGCAGAGCTCGGCAAAGCGGGCGCCCAGCTCGGCGTTGACCTTCTCACGGGCGGCGGGCAGCAGCGCATCCATCTGCTTGAGGCCCTCATACATGTCGGCGAGTGACTCGTAGCCTTCCTGCTGGTCGAGCAACTCGGCGGCGATCAGAGCGCCAATGCCCTGCGGCACCTCGGCCTGCGACACGCCCTCACCCCACGGATAGACCCAGGTGGTCCACTTGCCGTTATCGATCTTGGAGCCCTCGCAGTCGGTAAGGGCAACGACTTCGGCACCGGCGGCCAGCGCCATCTCGCAGCCGTCGACAACCTCTTGCGTGTTGCCGCTGTGGCTGCAGGCAATAACGAGCGACTTCTCGCCAAGGCTCTTGGGAGCCATCAGGCAAAACTCGCGCGCCGTGTAGACCGTCGAGGTAAACGTGGTGGCCTCGCGCTTGAGCAGTTCGTTGGCCGGCATCAGGTCGATCATCGAACCGCCACAAGCGATCCAAAAGACATTCTCGATCTTGCCCTTGCGCTCGATGATTTCCTGAACCAGATCATGTGCGTTCATGCTGATGCTCCTCCTTGTGGGGCGGCTTTGAACGACGACAGCTCGTACCTGCTGTCGTTCTATGTTGTCCTATTTATAGCACGTGTAACAACGCCCGTGAAGTCATCTCTGCAAATTTGTTCTATGTTGTTCTATCTGTGGACGTTAGATGTCAAAGACGTAGCGCGAGCCCACGATCTTTTGGCGTCCGAGCAGCAAGGGTCGCTCGTCCGCATCGGTAAAGTACGCCTCCATATAGAAGAGCGGCTCGCCGACCGGCACCTCCAGCAGCGGGGCCGTCTGAGTATCGGCAAGCGCAATCTCCACGGTGCAGGGGTCGGACTTGAGCGGCGCGCGACCCGAATGCTCGGCAACGAGCGCAAAGATTGAGTTATCGGTGAGGTCCTTATCGGCAAGTGTCTGCAGATAGGGATGGTCGGCCAGCACAAAGGCGTTGTTCTCGAGCATGACGGGGATGCCGTCGGCCGTGCGCACGCGCTCGACCACGATAAGCTCGCAGCCGGGCTCTACGCCAAAGAACGCCGCGTCCTCGCGCGTCGCCGCAACCACCGTGCGCGACACCAGGCGCGCACCCGGCACCATGTCGTTGGCAGCGCAACCCTCGGAAAAGCTCTGAACGTCACCTTTCTGGACAATCTTGCGCTTGAGCTTGGGCGCGCACACGAACGTGCCCCTCCCCTGCTGGCGGTTGAGATACCCCGCGCGCGACAGCTCCTCGATGGCGCGGCGCACGGTGATGCGTCCCACGCCGTAGTACTTCGCGAGCTCCATCTCGGAAGGAATGCGCGAGCTGGATGCGTACACGCCACGCGCGATCTCGCCCTTTAGGTCGTCCATAACCTGCTGGTACAGCGGCACAGCGGACACCTCAGTGCGCTCGGTTTTATCATCGGATGCCATCGTTATGCTCCATTCCGTGCATGCTCGGACTCAAACTCTTCAATCGCCGCCATAAACTGCTCGCCAAAGGCGTCGGCCTTTTTCTCGCCGATGCCGTTGACCTGGATAAGCTCGTCGCGCGTCTGTGGGCGTAGGCGGCACAGGCCGCGCAGGGCCTTGTCGGAAAAGACCATGTACGGCGCCATCTCCAGCTCCGTCGAGATCTCCTTGCGGAGGGCACGCAGGCGCTCGAACAGCTCGGCATCGTCGCCAACACGCGGGCGCTGATCCAGCTCGGCCTCCTCGCGCAGCAGATCGACGGCGCGGCGGGCGCGGGCCGAGGCCTTGCGCTTGGACGCACGACGCTTAACGGTAAAGGCGAACGCCTCATCCTCGACCTCGACGGCACGCGGACCCAGCCCCACGACCGGGTACTGCCCCTGCGAGGTGGCCAGATAACCGCGGCCGCACAGCTGGCCGATGATGTCCTTGATGCGCCCGACCGATTCGCTCGACAGCTCACCGTAGCCGCGGTCCTCGTCCAGATGCATCTGGCGAATGCGCTCGGTGTTGCCGCCGTGGAGCACATCGGCGATGAGCGACTTGCCAAAGCGCATGGGACGCGTGGCCACGTAGCGCACGGCGGCGCGGGCCATATCGGTGACGTCCTCGACCTCGAACTGCGTGAGGCAGTTGCTGCAGTTGCCGCAGCTCTCGACGTCGTCCGTGGCGGTGCCGCCCGTACTGGCCGCGGCATGCTCGGCCGCGGCCTCGTCGCCAAAGTAGCGCAGCATGTATTCGCGCAGGCAGCCAGTGGTATTGCAGTAGCCCTCCATCTGGTTGAGCAGACGATATCGATTCTGGAGCGCCCACGCGCGCTGCTCGTCGTCGAGTGCCTCATCGGCAGCATCGCCGCGGTCGATCAGAAAGCGACGCATACGAAAATCGTTGCCGTTCCACAGCAAGTGGCAGCTGGCCGGGTCGCCGTCACGACCGGCACGGCCCGCCTCCTGGTAGTAGGCCTCGATGCTCTCGGGCACGTTGTTGTGGATCACGTAGCGCACGTTGGGCTTGTCGATGCCCATGCCAAAAGCGTTGGTGGCAACCATCACCTGGATATCGTCGTCGATAAAGGCGCGCTGGCTTTGGCGGCGGGCGTCATTGCCCATGCCGGCATGGTAGCGGCCAACGCGAATGCCGCTGGGGCCCAGCGCCTCGGCAAGCTCGCCTGCCAGCGCATCGACCGTCTTGCGGGTCGAGCAATACACGATGCCGCTCTCGCCCGAATGCGCAATCACATAGTCGCGCACCCAGGCGGTCTTGGCCTTGTCGCCCATCTCCTCGCAACCAAAGTAGAGGTTCTTGCGATCGAAGCCCGTCACCACCGTCGCGGGATTTTGCAGGCCGAGCATCTGCTGAATGTCCGCGCGCACACGCTCGGTCGCCGTAGCGGTAAAGGCCGCCACGATCGGGCGCCGCGGCAACGAATCAATAAACTCGCGAATCTGCAGGTAAGCGGGGCGAAAATCCTGGCCCCATTGGCTCACGCAGTGGGCCTCGTCAATGGCTACGAGCGGCACGCCAATGCCGCCGTCCGCCGCGGCCTCCTGCGCAAAGGCTAAAAAGCGCGGCTCGAGCAGACGCTCGGGTGCCACGTACATAAGCTGGTAGCGGCCCTCGCGCGCCCGCTTGAGCACGGTGTTTTGCTGGGCCGGGGTAAGGCTGGAGTTGAGATAGCTGGGTCGCGCACCCGCCGCGAGCAACGCACGGGTCTGGTCCTCCATAAGCGACAGCAGCGGACTCACCACAAAGGTGATGCCGGGCAGCATGAGCGCGGGCACCTGGTAGCAAATGGACTTGCCGGCGCCCGTGGGCATAACACCCAACGCATCGCGACCGGCAAGGATCGCATCGACCATGCGGTCCTGTCCCGGGCGAAACGAGGTGTAGCCAAAATAGGCGCCGAGCGTGTCGAGCGCCATCTGCTGCATGCTATCGGTCATGGTTTCCTAACGTTCAAGTCATCTGCCGCCGATTATACGCCGCCACGCGGACCGGCGTCGCCCGGCTGCCGGCCACGGGCAATACGATCCAAGGCGGACGAGCGTGGATTTTCGGACACTTTCCGGATGAGCGTGGATAATCTCCCACTTTGAGGCCGTCACCGAGCCAAAAACGGGAGATTATCCACGCTCATTCTGCAGATTGCCGCTTAGGGACGTTTGCAGCGTCGACCG
>CALKBB010000356.1 GCA_937989795.1 uncultured Collinsella sp.
AAGTTCCGCACGCAAAGAAGAGCACTAAATGTGCTCTTCGTCTTGCGCAGGACTGTCCGCAGTAGCGAATAAAGCTAAGCCGACCGACCCCAGCTAAGATTAAAGGAGCTGATATGTGCGATTGCACAGATCATAAGGACGAGATCCCTGCCTACGACGCGCAGGCCATTGAGTCCAAGTGGATGAAGGCCTGGGAGGACTCCAACCTCTTTGCCGTCGACACCGACGACAGCAAGCCCAAAAAGTATGTGCTCGAGATGTTCCCGTATCCGTCGGGCGACCTGCACATGGGCCACGCGCGCAACTATACCATCGGCGATGCCATGGCCCGTCAGGCCCGCATGCGCGGCTTTGACGTGCTGCACCCCATCGGCTTTGACGCCTTTGGCCTGCCCGCCGAGAACGCCGCCATCAAGCACAATACGCAGGCTGCCGCCTGGACGTATAAGAACATGGACCAGGCGCTCGCCACGATGAAGCGCATGGGCTTCTCCTACGATCTGGATCGCATGGTCAAGACCTGCAGCCCCGACTACTACCGCTGGGGTCAGTGGATCTTTGAGAAGCTGTGGGAAAAGGGCCTGGTCTACCGCAAGAAGAACCCGGTCAACTGGTGCCCCACCTGCAAGACCGTTCTGGCCAACGAGCAGGTCACCGAGGGCAAGTGCTGGCGCTGCGGCACCGAGCCCGAGAAGCGCGACCTGGAGCAGTGGTACTTCAAGATCACCGAGTACTCCCAGGAGCTGCTCGACGACCTGGAGAAGCTCCCCGGCTGGCCCGAGCGTGTCAAGCAGATGCAGGCCAACTGGATCGGCCGCTCCGAGGGCGCCGAGGTCGACTTTACCCTGTGCGACCAGGATGGCGAGCCCATCGAGGGCGACGAGGGCAAGATCACCGTCTTCACCACGCGTGCCGACACCCTCTTTGGCGTCTCCTTCTTTGTCCTGGCTCCCGAGTACGCTCGTCTGCACGAGCTCGTCGAGGGCACGGAGTACGAGGAGGCCGTCACCAAGATCGTCGAGGACTCTAAGCATATCTCTGCCGTCGAGCGTGCCCAGGGCACCCTCGAGAAGCACGGCGCCTTTACCGGCCGCTACGTGGTGAACCCCGTCAACGGCGAGAAGGTCCCCGTGTGGGTTGCCGATTATGTCGTGGCCGACTACGGCACCGGCGCCGTCATGGCCGTTCCCTGTGGCGACCAGCGCGACTTTGAGTTTGCCCGCAAGTACGACCTGCCGATCGTGCCGATTATCCTGGACGATGACGATCGCGCTGCCGTCGAGGCCAGCGGCGAGACCATCGATACCTTCCATGCCGAGACCGTCGACTGGGATTGCGCCCACGCTGCCGAGGGTACGCTGGTCCAGTCCGGCAAGTACACCGGCATGCGCGGCGGTAAGCACTCCGAGGGCGAGGCTGCCATCGTGGCCGACCTCGAGGCCATGGGCTGCGGCCGTCGCAAGGTCGAGTTCCGCCTGCGCGACTGGCTCATCAGCCGCCAGCGCTATTGGGGCAACCCCATCCCGGCCATCCACTGCGAGCATTGCGGCATTGTGCCCGTGCCTGAGGATCAGCTGCCGGTGACGCTGCCCGAGAACCTGGACCTGGGCGCTGGCGAGACCCTCGCCGAGTGCAAGGAGTTCTACGAGACTACCTGCCCGGTCTGCGGCCGCCCGGCCAAGCGCGAGACCGATACCATGGACACCTTCACCTGCTCCAGCTGGTATTACCTGCGCTATACCGACCCGCACAACACCGAGCTGCCCTTCTCCCGCGAGGCGGCAGACCGTTGGATGCCCGTCGATAACTACATCGGCGGCATCGAGCACGCCATTCTGCACCTGCTCTACAGCCGCTTCTTTACCAAGGCACTGCGCGACCTGGGCCTGCTGAGTGTGGACGAGCCCTTCACCAACCTGCTGTGCCAGGGCATGGTCAAGGACGAGAACGGCGACACCATGTCCAAGTCCAAGGGCAACGTTGTGCCCCCGAGCTCGGTTATCGAGCCCTACGGCGCCGACACCATGCGTCTGGCGATCCTGTTTATCGCCCCGCCCGAGAAGGACTTCGACTGGGATCCCAAGGCCGTCGAGGGCGCCAACCGCTTTATCAAGCGCGCCTGGCGTATCGTGTGGCAGCTCGTCCAGTCGGGTGACGCCAGCGTGGCCTTCGACAAGTCCGTGCTCGACGAGGCTGCGATGAAGCTCTATCGCGAGCGTCACCGCACCATCGCCAAGTGCACCGAGGACTTCGATCGCGGCCAGTTCAACACCGCGATCTCGGCCGTCATGGAGCTCGTCAACGCGGCGAGCGCCTACCTCAACGCCACCGAGGGCGCTGACCGCGACAAGGCCCTGTGCTACGGCGTGGCCAAGGACATCGTGAGCGTCCTGGCGCCCATCTGCCCGTTCTGGGCCGACGAGCTGTGGCACGAGGCCCTCGGCTGCGAGGGCAACGCCTACACCGCCGCCTGGCCCGAGTTCGACCTGGCCGAGTCCATCGAGGACACGGTGCAGATCGTCGTCCAGGTCCTCGGCAAGGTCCGCGGCCGCATTGACGTGGCCCGCGATGCCTCCAACGAGGAAATGCAGGCTGCCGCCGAGGCTGCTGTCACCAAGTGGACCGAGGGCAAGACGGTCGTCAAGGCCATCTGCGTGCCCGGCAAGCTGGTCAACCTGGTGGTTAAGTAAACCTCGCGCACATAGTT
>CALKBB010000357.1 GCA_937989795.1 uncultured Collinsella sp.
TCTACATCCATAATGGTGAACGCGTTTTCCTTTTTGCTCTTGTTTATCATATTGACGATATTAATATGCTTTTTCGCCATGATGGTTGAAAACCTGCTGAGCATATTTGGCACATTTTTGTGTGCGATTGTCACGCGCGTTTGGGTTTCCCGAGCCATTTCGCAATTTGGGAAGTTGACGGAATTATGAATATTGCCGTTTTCCAAATAGTCTTTCAGCTCTTCCGCGGCCATTTCCGCACAGTTATCTTCCGACTCCGGCGTAGATGCACCGAGGTGCGGCACCGCTATGACATGCTCCATAGAGAGAACCTCGTCGTTCGGGAAGTCCACAACGTAGCAGGCGACTTTTTTCTCTTCCAGCGCGACAGCCATATGCGCGTTATTGACCAAATCCCCGCGGGCGAAATTCAAAATCCGCACATTGTCCTTCATTTTTGCAATCGATTCGGAATTAATCATTCCTTTTGTGGAATCGTTGGACGGCACGTGAATGGTGATATAGTCGCTGTGCGCGTAAATCTCATCCAAATCGTTTGCCTTTTTCACGCTGCGGGACAGCTTCCATGCCGCATCGATAGTCATGAATGGGTCGTAGCCGATGACGTCCATTCCCAGATGGGTAGCGGCATTTGCCACCATAACGCCGATTGCGCCCAGGCCGATGATACCAAGCGTCTTGCCTTTCAATTCCGGCCCGACGAACTGGCTCTTGCCCTTCTCTACCATCTTCGGCACGTCAGCACCCTTGCCATGCAGCGTTTTTGCCCATTCAATCCCGCCGACGATGTCGCGCGAGGCGAGCAAAAGCCCTGCGATGACAAGCTCTTTCACCGCGTTCGCGTTCGCACCGGGGCTGTTGAACACAACAATTCCTTTTTCTGTGCATTTATCAATCGGAATGTTGTTCACGCCGGCGCCCGCCCGGGCAATGGCCAGCAGCTGCCGCTCACCCTGACTGAGGCTGCCTCCATCCCCGGTGATAACGGTATCGTAGCCCTGGGGCAGGTGGCGGATGAAGGCGTCGGCGTTGGCCAGCTTTGCGGCGGCGCGCACCTCCTCGTCGGTGGCGTCCAGCTTGCCGTAGCGGATGTTGTCCATCACGGTGCCGGTGAACAGGTTCACGTCCTGCAGCACAACGCCCAGCGAGCGGCGCAGATCGGCCTTGCGGATCTTGTTGACGTTGATGCCGTCGTAGCGGATCTTGCCGTCGGCGATGTCGTAGAAGCGGTTGATGAGGTTGGTGATGGTCGTCTTGCCGGCACCGGTGGCGCCGACAAACGCGACCTTCTGGCCCGGCTTGGCAAACACGGACACGCCGTGCAGCACCTCGTGGTCGGGCGTGTAGCCAAAGTCGACGTTGTCCATGACCAGGTCGCCACGCAGCGGCACGTACTCGATCTCGCCGGTTGCGCGGTGCGGATGTTTCCACGCCCACATGCCGGTGTGGTGGTCGGCCTCCTCGAGCTGCCAGGTGTCGGGGTTGACCTGCGCGTTGACGAGCGTCACATAGCCTTCGTCGGCTTCGGGCTCCTCGTCGATGAGCTCAAAGATACGGTCGGCGCCGGCGAGGCCCATGACCACGGCGTTGATCTGCTGCGAGATCTGGCCGATCTGTCCGCAGAACTGCTTGGTCATGTTGAGGAACGGCACTACGACGGCGATGGACAGCGTCATGCCCGAGATGCTCAGATTGGGCACGCCCAGCGCCAGGAAAATGCCGCCTGCCAGTGCGACCAGCACGTAGAGCAGGTTGCCCAGGTTCATAAGGATAGGCATGAGGATGTTGGCGTACATGTTGGCCTTCTGCGAGACCTCGAAGAGCTTTTCGTTGCGCTCGTCAAAATCGGCCTCGGCGGCAGACTCGTGGCAGAATGCCTTGACGACCTTCTGGCCGTTCATGACTTCCTCGATATGGCCCTCGACAACGCCGAGCTCGGTCTGCTGCGCAATGAAGAAGCGCGCGGAGTTGGAGCCGAGCAGCTTGGTCATAAAGGTCATAAAGGCGACGCCGGCCACAATGACCAGGCACATCCACACGCTGTAGTACAGCATGATAAAGAACACCGTGACGATGACGATGGTCGTCATGAGCAGGTTGGGCAGCGACTGGCTGATCATCTGGCGCAGCGTGTCGATGTCGTTGGTGTAGTGGCTCATGATGTCGCCGCGCTGATGCGTGTCAAAGTACCGGATGGGCAGGTCCTGCATGCGGTTGAACATCTTCTCGCGCAGCTTCTCGAGCGAGCCCTGCGTGACGATGGCCATGGCGCGGTTCCAGAAGAGCGAAGACAGGATGCCGATGCCGTAGATGCAGGCGAGGGTGGTCACGAGCTGTGCGATCTTGGGCTGTGCGGCTTCCCAATCGCCCGACTGCCACGATTCGCTAATAATCTGCAGGGCGCTCTGAAGGAAGGTCGCGCCGATGGAGTTGATGATGGCGCAGAGCACCACGCCGGCGACGACGAGGGGCAAAAGCACGGGATAGAAGCCAAAGAGCGTCTTGATGAGGCGCGACATGGTGCCGCCCTTGCGGTTGAGTGCGCGCTCGGCGGTCGTTGCCTTACTCATGTGCCTCGCCTCCTTCCTGGGTCTGAGCTTGCGTTACGGATGCCTCGGTGTCGGCCTCGACGGCTCCTTCGCCCTCGGCAGACATCTTGTTTTGCGAGGTAAAGGTCTCGCGGTAGATCTCGCTCGTCTTGAGCAGCTCGTCATGGTTGCCGATCTGCGCGATACGGCCACCCTCCATGACGATGATGCGATCGGCGTCCTGCACGGAGCTGATGCGCTGGGCGATGATGAGCTTGGTCGTGTTGGGCAGATAGCTTGCCAACCCTGCGCGGATCTTGGCGTCGGTCTTGGTGTCGACAGCGCTGGTGGAGTCGTCCAGGATTAAGATCTTGGGGCGACGCAGCAGGGCACGCGCAATGCACAGGCGCTGCTTCTGACCGCCGGAAACATTGGAGCCGCCCTGTTCGATCCAGGTGTCATAGCCCTTGGGGAAGCCATCGACAAACTCGTCGGCGCAGGCCAGATGTGCCGCCTCGCGGACTTCCTCGTCGGTGGCGTTCGGGTCGCCCCAGCGCAGGTTCTCGGCAATGGTGCCGCTAAACAGCACGTTTTTCTGCAGCACCATGGCCACTTGGTGGCGCAGCGCGTCCAGGTCGTAGTCGCGTACGTCCATGCCGCCCACGCGCACGGTGCCTTCGGTGGCGTCGTACAGACGGGCGATGAGGTTTACAAGCGTGGACTTGGCCGAGCCGGTACCGCCGATGATACCGATGGTCTCGCCGCTCTTAATGTGTAGGTCGATATCGTCGAGCGCCTGGCGCTTCGCATGCGCGGAATACTTAAAGCTCACGTGGTCAAAGTCGATGGAACCGTCGGCAACCTCGAGCACGGGCTCGGCGGGATCGGCGATCGTGGGCTCGGCGGCCAGCACCTCGGCAATGCGGTGCGCCGATTCGTCGGCCATGGTCACCATGACAAAGATCATCGACAGCTGCATCAGGCTCATGAGGATCGCGAAGCCATAGGTAAAGATCGAGGAGAGCTGGCCCACGTCGAACAGCGTGCCCTGGCTCGTGATGATGAGCTTGGATCCCAGGTAGATGATGATGACAAATGCGCCGTTGACGCAGATGTTCATCATGGGGTTGTTAAAGGCGAGCAGCTTCTCGGCGCGGGTGAAGTCCATCTGGACGTCGTGCGCGGCGGTGGCGAACTTCTCCTTCTCAAAGTCTTCGCGCACATAGCTCTTGACCACGCGCATGCCGGTGACGTTTTCCTCGACGGACTCGTTAAGGGCGTCGTACTTGTGGAACACGCGCGAGAAGATGGGGCGTACCTTAAAGATGATAAAGAACAGTCCAAAGCCCAGCAGCGGAATGATGACCAGGTAGACCATGGCGACGCTGCCGCCCATGGCGTAGGCCATGGCAAAGGCAAAGACCAGCACCAGCGGCGCGCGCACGGCGATGCGGATGAGCATCATAAAGGCCTGCTGCACGTTGTTGATATCGGTGGTCAGGCGCGTGACGAGCGAGGAGCTCGAGAACTCATCGATGTTGGCAAAGCTGAACGTCTGGATCTTGTAGAACAGGTCGTGACGCAGGTTCTTGGCGAAGCCGCAGCTCGCATGACTGCAGGTGACGCCGGCAGCGGCACCAAAAGCGAGCGACGTCAGTGCGATGAGCACCAAAAAGCCTGCGGTGGGAAGCATCTGGGCGACGGTGGCACCGTCTTTGATGGCGTCGATCATGTCGGCGGTGATAAACGGGATCATCATTTCGCAGAGCACCTCGCCAAGCACCAGCAGCGGCGTGGCGATCGTGACCGTCTTGTAATCGCGGATGCTTCCCATGAGGGTTTTAATCATCCAGTTCCTCCCAGGTTACGCGGATTTTTTCGAGCATTTCGGCGAGCTGCTCGCGCTCGTCGTGAGTGAGGGCACTAAAGGCCCGTTCTCTAAAGCGGATGCGGGCCGCCTGGTCGATGCGGGCGTTTTCCCGGCCGGTTTCGGTCAGGCGAATGGTGAGTTGCCGTCGATCCTTGGGGTTACGGCTGCGCTCGATGAGGCCGTTGACCTCGAGCTTGGACAGGATCTCGGAAAGCGACCCCGGTTTGAGGTCAAAGTGCATGCCGAGTTCCTGCTGAGACATCTCGCCGCCGGGCTGCTTGGCCAGCCGGCAGATGATGGGCGCCTTGCCGGATACGCCTCCGCCGTGAAAATGCATGTAATGGCCGCAAAAACCCAGGCCGCTCAGGATGCGCTTGGCAAGCTTGTCTTCCGAGCTAACCGCTTCGGGTACATCCGCCGGCTGTGACGGGTCGCCGCCGGGCTCGTGCGAACAAAGGTTAAGAGGTTCATCGCACATGAATTAGTGTTGCTCCTTTCTTTAGTTAGGTAGTGGAATTGTTTTGTGCCTAACCAATCTAGGAGCATGAGAAATGAATGTCAAGGTACCAAACTTATTAAGTTACGGCGTTTTGCCAAACGCCGTAACCGCTCGACGCTGCAAACCCGCCAGAGCGGCAATCTGAGATAGTCGTTGGGGACGTTCTTGTTTGACTAGTCATTTAAGAACGTCCCCAACGACTAACTTCCTTCCCGAAACCTTTCCGCAACAATGCACTCTTCGCGACCCCTAGCGACCGCTCGCAACGTCCCCTGCGCTACACTTAGTTGCACTGTGGCGCCGTTGCGCCGCGCCCGACCCAAGGGGGACACTCATGAAGAACACTCAGCTGCTGCTGATTAACGATATGTGCGGCTACGGCAAGGTCGCGCTTTCCGCCATGCTGCCGGTGCTGTCGCACATGGGTTACCGTATCCATAACCTGCCGACGGCACTTGTGTCCGATACGCTCAACTATCCCAAGTTCTACATCCACGATACCACGGAGTACGTGCGTCAGAGTCTTGCCATCTGGGAAGAGCTCGGCTTTGAGTTCGACGCCATCTCGACCGGCTTTATCGTGACCGAGGAAGAGACGCGCATCATCTCGGACTTTTGCCACCGTCGTGCGCAAAAGGGCACCAAGGTGTTCGTCGACCCCATCATGGGCGACAACGGCAAGCTCTATGCGGGCGTGCCCGAGTCCACGATTGGCCTTATGCGGCATCTGCTGGAGTGCGCAGACTACGCGGTGCCCAACTATACCGAGGCATGTCTGCTCACCGATACGCCTATCGCCGAGCAAATCACGCCCGACGAGGCCCGCGCCCTTGTGGACGCCGTGCGCGAGCTGGGTGCCAAGTCGGTGGTCATTACGAGCGCCGTGGTCAATGGCACGAACGCGGTTATCGGTTACGACCATGTGGCGGGGGAGTACTTTACGATTCCCTTTGAACTCATTCCGGTTTATTTCCCGGGCACGGGCGACACGTTCTCGGCGGTGCTCGTCGGCCGCGTTATGGCAGGCTGGAGTCTGCAGCGCGCGACGTCCGATGCCATGCGCGTGGTGGCCGAGCTTATCGAACGCAATGCCGACCAAGAGGACAAATCGGCCGGTCTTCCCATCGAGGCCTGTCTGGATGTGATCGACCATGAGTAATGCTGGCGAGGGCGGCGCCAAGCCTGCGGGCGGGGGCAAGCCGCTCGGTGCCCCGCGCGGCAAGCGCCCACGTATTCGCATTAGCTGCGTGGACCAGCTGGGCACATGCCGCTGCCATCACGGGCACAAGCCGGGTGACGTCTTCGACTTCGACCGCGACCGCGGCAAGATGTGCGCCATGGCCTGCCATGTGGGCTTTCCCTATATCGATATCCTGCGCTATGGCGGGACCGTGCCTGGAAACGAGCCCGACACGGCAAAGTTCTGCTGCCCCGAGGTCGATACACTGAACGTCTGGCTTGCCGAGATCGTTGACGAGTAGTCGAGCGCAATGTGGCAAAGGGACAGCCCCTTTGCCACATTCGCCGGTGGTGCCCCTTCTTTTGCTTATAATCTCAAATCTCTGCATTTCATTTGATTTTAGGTTCTAAAAATTCTGCGTTTCATCGATAATCAAGCGTATAAAACTTTGCATTTCATTTGATGACACTGAGGAGAGAGCCTATGCTGCGCAGGAAAATAGCGGCAGAGCTGGAGCGTTGGCTGAAGTCTGCCGAGCAAAAGGCCTTATTCATCACGGGTTCTCGCCAGATCGGCAAAAGCTATTCGATTCGCGCATTTGGCAAAGCCAGCCATGCAACCTACATCGAGCTTAACCTCATGGAAAACCGCCAGGCAAAAGATGCTCTTCTCGAGGCGCGGAATGCCGATGATTTCATCAGCAGGGTGACGCTTCTTTCGGGAAAGTCGATTGCGCCAGGCAAAACGCTCGTGTTTATCGATGAGGTCCAAGAGGCCCCCGACATCATGACGATGGCAAAGTTCCTTGTTGAGGACGGGAGGTGCCGCTGGGCGTTTTCGGGGTCAATGCTCGGGACTCAGTTCAAGGGCGTCAGGTCCTATCCCGTGGGGTATGTTCACGAGCTTAGGATGTTCCCGCTCGATTTTGAGGAGTTTTGCTGGGCAATCGGGGTGAGCGAGGGGGCTCGCCAAACGATACGTGACGCGTGTATCAGCGAGAGGCCCATTCCTGATTACATTCATGACGCGATGATGGCAAACTTCAGGACCTATACCGTTGTCGGCGGAATGCCGGAGGTCGTGCAGCGTTTCCTTGACACGCAGGGCGACCTTGCCTCTGTTCGTCAGCTACAGTCAGAGCTCAACGAACAGTACCGGCGGGATATCTCCAAGTATGCAAGCGGGCGAGCCCTTCAGGTGCAGAGCATCTACGATCAGCTCCCTATTATGCTCGAGGGCGAAAACAAGCGCTTCGTGCTCAATTCCATTGACCCCAAGGCTCACTACGAGAAGTATCAGCGAGATTTTGTATGGCTTGTCGATGCCGGCGTTGCTCTCAAAGCCGATATCGTAACCGAGCCAAAATCGCCCCTGCTCAAGACGGCGCGGCCATCGCAGTTCAAGCTATATCAATCGGATACGGGCATGTTGATGGCGCGTTACCCCGTTGGAGTCGCCCAGGCGGCGTATCTTGATAGCAAGGAGCCCAACCTGGGCGGCATTTACGAAAACGTGGTGGCCCAGCAGCTGGCTGCCCAAAATCGCCAGCTTTACTACTATCAGACAAAAAAGCGCGGTGAAGTGGACTTTGTGGTCGATGGACCGGATGGGACGGCTGTTCCGATCGAGGTTAAATCGGGCTCCTATTACCACGCGCACGCTGCGCTCGGTCATGTGCTTGATACGGCTGAATATGGCGTAAGGCTCGGGATTGTTTTCTCGAGAGGCAACGTTGAGCGCAACGGAGCGGTTCTCTATTTGCCGCTATATGCGACCTGGGCCCTTTCGGATGTTTTGGGCGACTTCTGTGCCAAGGGGATTAAGCTGGAGGTCAAGCCGGTCTAGGGCCGGTCCCGGATATGACAAAGGGGCAGTCCCTTTGTCACATTCATGAGCGTTGATTTTCTCCCACCGAGATAACGAGCGTGGATTTTCTCCCGTTTAGAGCGCGCTCGAACGCTCAAAGTGGGAGAAAATCCACGCTCGTTTTATGCCGATGGCGTGGCCCGTGTGCCCGCGCCGCCCGAGCGCCTACAGCTGCTCGAGCATAGCGGTGCAACCGGCGAGTACATCGCGGTAGGTGGCGTCGAAATTGCCGGTGTACCAGGGATCGGCCACGTCGCCGGGGCGATCGGTCCAATCGAGCAGGCGCGAGATCTTGCCATCGGGGTCCTTCCCAAAAATTCGGTACAGGCCGCGGGCGTTCTCGTCGTCCATATAGACAATGTGGTCCCAGTCGCCATACTCCGCGCGACGCACCTGACGTGCACGATGTGCGACGACGGGAATCCCAACCTCGCTCAGCTTGGCAACGGTACCGTGGTGTGGCGGGTTGCCGATCTCCTCGGTCGAGGTCGCAGCGGAATCGATGACAAACTCCGCCTCGCGCCCAGCGCGGCGCACGAGCTCGGTAAACACCGACTCAGCCATCGTCGAGCGACAGATATTTCCATAGCAGATAAAAAGAATGCGTTGCATGAGCGGCTTCCTTTCTAGGCGGTCGCGCAGGGCTTACAGACTGCTCTTGAGGCAGTTTGCTCCAATAAAGCCCGCTGCGTACAAGGGGAGGTGGCGCAGCTCGCGCCCGTCATCGGTTTCGCTGCGGGAAAAATTGTTCTCGGACAAAATGTAGGCATATGGCGATCGGGCTTTGTCCATAAACGACCCGAGGGTTCTCGCGCGCACGTTACGTGCGGACTTTACTTCGACGGGCACAATTTCCATACGGTCGGTCTGAAGTAAAAAATCGAGCTCGCCGGTCGTCTTCCAAGACGACGGCGGCACCCAGTAATACGTCTGCAAGCTATTGCCCGAAAATGCTTGCATGACCGAGTTTTCCGCCAGGGCGCCTCGGAAGTCGGAAGATAGCGCTATGGCGGAATCCTCTTTGAGGTCGAGCCAGAGCCGCGGGTTGATGCCGAGTTTGTAGAACATGAGGCCGGTATCGAGAAGATAGACCTTAAAGAAACTTCCATCTTCGTCGTCGAAGGGAACGAGGGGAGGCTCGATGCCTTCGGTCAGGTTGTTGACCGATATGATGCCGGCGCCTTCGAGCCAGTCGAGCGGCTCGATAAGCTTGGCGCGACGGCCTCCGCGTTCGACCTCGGAGTACTTGAATTTTTTTGTGGACGATCTCAGCAGCTGGGACGGAATGGAGCGCCAGACCTTGCGCGCCGCCACGCCGCTGATCCCGTTTTCGGGGTCGGTCATATCGGCGGTATAGGTCTCGTCGATTTCGCGCTGCTCGACGCGCGCATCCTCGATGGATAACGTCTTGCGATATGCGTTGACGGCGGCGGGCATGCCGCCCACGATCTGGTATCGATGAAACAGGCTGAGCGCGGCTTGGTGCGCGGCGTAGGTCTCGAGCGTGCCGGCGTGGGTACGAATGGCATTGGCCATCTGCTCCTCGTCGAGCGCCCAGAGAAACTCCTCGAACGACATAGGATGCATGGTCTCTTGACGAACGCCGCTGGGAAAAGGCAACTTGCGCTTGCGCGTGGCGACGCCGAGCTGACTGCCGGTCGCGCATATGCGCCAGCCCGAACCCGAAAAAAAGCGAAGCGAGTTGAGCGCCCGTTCGCAGAGCTGCACCTCGTCAAACAGGATGAAGGCGGTTTCTTTGCGAATGGGGGTGCGTTTATAGTCTGAGATTCGCGCCACGATGGCGTCAACGTCGTCGGTGGGACAGTCGAACAGCGGAGCGATCAGCTCAAGATCGGTCTGAAAGTCGAGTTTGACAAACGCATCGCCGGCGATTCGTCTGCCGATTTCCTCGGCAACGTACGTTTTGCCTACGCGTCGCGCACCACGGATGAGGATGGGGCGCGACGCGTCCTTTGTCGCCCATGATTCGATAACGGATTCGATTGATCTGCGCATGGGGCCGCCTTTCCAATTTCGTGTACTTCAGATACATAGTTTAGTACGATTTCATGTACTTGGAATACACGAAATAGTAGAAAAGTGTGTATCTGAAGTACACGAAATTGCACTGCTGGAGCTTGCAGGCGGATAAACACTACTCGTATGGGACGGTTTTCACCGGTTGCTCGCCACCTTGGGCTATGTTCGCCCCTATGCCTGCATCCGGGGCTGTGCTGATTGACGACGGCGCTCCCAGCGAGCCAACTTAATCGTCACCAGCGTGAGCGCCCAGGCCACAAGCGAGAACACGGCACCGACCGCGCCTACATATGCAATGCCAACTCCGCTTACCACGGCGCCGCCCACTGCGGTGCCAAACGAGATGCCGACGTTAAACGCCATGGGCTCAACCGAACTTGCGAGTACCATCGACTTGGGATGGCGGCTGCGTGCCACGTCCATAAAGTGCGTGATGCACGACACCGAGAACAGGTACATGAGCATCGCCAGGCTAAAGACAAAGACCAGCGCGAGCGGCATGGCGGCGCCCACGGCAAACAGCCCGAGCAGTGCCGCCGCCTGCAGCACAAACGTAACCAGCAGCGCCTTCATGCCAAAACGCGCATCGATCCATCCGCCCAGGATGTTCGAGATCAGGCAGAACACGCCATAGGCCATAAGTGTGGTGCTCGCCTGAACGGTATCCATGCCCAGCACCTGCTCCAGATAAGGCGTCACGTAGCCGTAGAATACGTAGACCGAGCCCACGCCAAACAAGAAGATGAGCATGCCGGTGATGATACTCGGCTCGCGTAGTAGCCCCGCCTGCTCGCGGAAGGTGGCGGGCTCATCGGTCTGCCCGGCGCGAGGCATAAACGCCACGAGCGCGCTACAGATCAAAACGGCAAAGGTCAGCGTGCCGTACATGGCCACGTGCCAATCGAGTGTGTCGGCCACAAACTTGCCAATCGAGGTCACAAAGACCATCGCCACGGAAAACGCGCCGTACACGACCGAGATGGCAAGTGAGGTTTGCTGCGGGGATAGCAGCTCAGGGATGTACGTCACGCCCACGGCGAGCAGCGCACCCGAGACAGAGCCCAGGACAATGCGTGAGATAAACAGCACCTGGAAGTTGGGAGCCAACGCCATGACCAGGTTGCCGAGCACAAAGACGACGCTATAGCACACGAGCAGCTGGTAGCGGCGGAATCGCCCCGTGCTGAGCGCGAGCACCGGCGTCGCGATAGCGTAGACGAGCGCAAACACGCTGATGAGCTGGCCCGCAGTGGCAAGTGATATGCCGAGTTCCGTTGCCAAGTCGCTTTCGATGCCGATGACCACGAACTCGGAGCAGCCGAGCGAGAATCCCAACAGCACGAGCAGCGCCAGGCAGAGCTTGGTGCGCGCGGGGGAGAGCGCGGCGGCGGTTGGCTTACTTTTAGGCGTGGTTGCGGCGGTCAAGGTTGTCACTCCAATGTCGCATGAATAAGCGGGATTCACTTCCTGCAACTCTAACAGAATGTGACAAAGGGGCAGTCCCTTTGTCACATGGAGGGCTTGCCTGTATAGTCGCAATACAGGCGAAGATGGTCTCAGGTACATCGCGGGTGGCAGGAGATCCCATGGGTATGCACACGACAAAGGTTGCAGTGGGCGAGGGCAAGTTTGCGCTCGAGGCCCAGCTGACGGTGACGCCGCGAGGCATGGCGGTGTACGCCTGCTCGCCGGAGTTTGCGCACCTGGGCGCCACGGCGCAGGCCATTCCGCGCCCCGAGCCCGGCCGTACGGCAACGGTGAGCATCCTGGCCGTTCCGTGCCATCGAGACGAGATCCCGGCACACGATATCGCGGCGGCGCTGGCCACGCGCTTTGGCGTGCCGGTAGTTGCAAGCACGGGTTTTCATGTTGAACAAGCGAGCGGTGACGACCTGCAGCGCGTGCTCGACACCACCAAGGAGCTCATCGCCGCGCTCGAGGAAGCCGCAGCCCGCATTCTGCGCGCCGGCTGGGATGAGGGCGGTGCGGGCGCCGAGGTCGTGGCGGTCGATGCTGCGACCGGCGAGGCGCTTGGCCCCGTCGACCGCATCGAGGCCCATGCTGGTGAGGGCATCCTGCATCAGGCATTTCTGACGCTTTTGGTCGAGGGCCGGGGCGAAGACGCGCGCCTGCTGCTCTGTCGCCGCAGTCCGCTCAAGCGCCTGTGGGGCGGGGTGCTGGCCGATAGCTGCGCCGGCCATCCGCTCCCCGGGGAAGACGTCGCGGCCGCCACGGCGCGCCGCATCAACGAAGAGCTCGGCATTACGCGCGAGCCCGATCAGCTCAAGCACCTCGGACACGTGGTGTACCGCGAGGACCACGGCGACGGTCGCTGCGAGTGCGAATGGTGCGAGGTCTACCTTGCCCATGTTGAGCCGGGCGAGCTGCATATCAACCAAGAGGAGATCTCGGAAGTGCGTCGCGTGGCTCCGTCCGAGCTCAAAGGCTACCTGCAGGGTCACCCCGAGCAGCTGGCCCCCTGGCTCCGCGAGGCCCTCGGCGACCCATTCATCCGCACGGCCCTCGCTATGTAAAAAAGACAGTCCCTTTGCCACATCCAAACCGTCACAACATTCGGCGAAAATCTCGAAAACGAGGAAAAGCGTCGAATGTTGTGACGGTTTTTGTCTAGGGAATCGCTTCTCATCCAAAAAATCCGCTTGACTGTATTGCCGCAACACAGCGCAACGTAAGGGGTGTCCGATAACGGGCGCCCCTTTTTAAGCGGCAACATGGCTGCGAATTCGGAGCGCCCCCAACAAGAAAGGTGGGGAGATGGAAGCGGAAAAGAAGGCGTTTAAGATCACCAAGCGCGAAATTGGCTTTGTGCTGGGTATCGTTGTCTTTTTGCTGGTGAAGTTTCTTCCTTTGGCGGAGCTGAGCTCGACGGTCGAGCTCACGGTCGGCGGTCAGACCTGTCTGGCACTGACGCTCGCCACGGTGGTGTTCTGGGCATGCGGCGTGGCACAGCCGGGCTTTGTGGGCCTGCTCTACTGCGCACTGCTCGTCCTGTTCAAGGTGTGCGTGGACGACACGGGCGCCGCGAGCATCTCGGCGACGGTCGCCTCCACGTTTAGCTCGTGGACCAAGGCCACCATGTGGCTCGTCATCGGCGCCTACCTCATCGCCAGCGCGGTCAAGGAGTCGGGCCTGGGCGAGCGCATCGCCTACGCGTTCATGCTCAAGTTCGTGCGCGACGCCAAGTCGCTCATCATCTCGATCTTCGCGCTCACCTTTGTGCTGTCGCTGCTGATCCCGCATCCGTTCCCCCGCGCCTTCCTCATCCTCGCCGTCGTCTCGGTCATCGCCGAGTCCGCCGGCTACGGTGACGACGACAAGGGCAAGCTCGGCTTCCTCGTGTTTGCCGCTGCCGCCCCGGGTTCCATGTTCTTCCTGACGGGCGACTCCACGCTTAACCCGCTCGTTGCGCAGTACAGTGCCGAGGCCGGCGGCATGAGCCCGTCCTTCGTCGACTGGTTCCTGTACATGAGCGTGCCTATGCTGGTTGCGCTGCTGTGCACCCTGTTCCTGGGCCTTTTCCTCTTTAAGCCCAGCAAGGAGCTCGTCTACGATCGCGAGCAGATCGTGGCCAAGCAGGCCGCGCTCGGCAAGCTCTCCGTCAAGGAGATCCGCACCATCGTGTGGCTTGTCATCGCCATCGCGCTGTGGCTCACCGTCTCGGGCGACTATATCGGCTGGGTCACCCTGGCCATTGGCGTTGCTCTCGCCATGCCCATCATCGGCGAAGTCCTCACTCCCGCCAGCTGGAACGCTGTCGACATCAAGTCCCTCATGTTCCTGACGGCCGCCATGGCCGTGGGCTCCGTGGGCGGTGCCACCGGCATGAACGCCTGGATCGCCGACGTCGTGCTCCCCAGCTCCGTGCCTGAGAACATCTTCCTGTTCGCCCTGCTCGTCGCCGCGCTTTCCATGATCATCCACATGTTCATGGGCTCGGTCATGGCCGTGCTCGGCGTGTGCGTGCCGGCATTTATCAGCTTTGCCGCCGGCTCCAGCGTGAGCCCACTCGCCGTGGCGCTCATCGTCTTCACGTCCATCAACATCCACTACATCCTGCCGTTCCATAACCTGCCGATCCTTATCGGCGAAGGCAAGGACGCCGGCGGCTACACCTCCAAAGAGGCTATGCGCATGGGCATCCCCCTCACCGCGGTCGTCTTTGTCGTCGTGCTGGTCGAGGCCGCCTGGTTCCACCTCTTTGGCCTGATGTAAGCGGTCGAGCGCCCCGGCTGTAAGCAGCCAAGCGCTTGAACTTCGAGTGGTCGAGCGCTCCATTTGTGAGCGCCGCGGCCCCATTACGTTACCCCGTCCGGCGGCACCCCGTCGCCGGACACTCTCCCGAAAGGAGTACGCCATGTCCACTACCGATGCTTCCCAGATCCACGACCTGCGTTCCGCGCTCGACTTTTTGCGCGAGATGCCGGGTCAGCTGCTCGAGACCGATACCCAGGTCGATCCCGATGCCGAGGTCTCGGGCGTCTACCGTCACGTCGGTGCCGGCGGCACCGTCATGCGCCCGACCAAAGAGGGTCCGGCGATGGTCTTCAACAACGTCAAGGGCTTTGACGACGCCAAGGTCTGCATCGGCATGCTTGCCAGCCGCAAGCGCGTTGCCGCCCTGCTCGACCTGGACGAGGAGCACCTGGGCCTCGAGATCGGCAAGCGCTTCGAGAACCTGATCGCCCCCGAGCAGATCGCCGAGGGCAAGCACGTCGACTGCCAGGAGGTCGTGTACAAGGCGACCGACGAGGGCTTTGACCTGCGCAAGATCGTTCCCGCTCCCACCAACACGCCCGTTGACGGCGGCCCCTACATCACCATGGGCCTCGCCTATGGCACGAGCCCCGATGGCACCCAGTCCGACGTAACCATCCACCGCTTCTCCTGCGTCGACAAGGACAAGCTCGCCATGTGGATCACCCCGGGCAGCCGTCACCTGGGTGCGTTCTTTGACGAGTACTGCCAGCGCGGCGAGGATATGCCCATCTCCATCTCCATCGGCCTGGACCCCGCCGTGTACATGTGCTGCGGCTTCGAGGCTCCCACCACGCCGCTCGGCTTCAACGAGCTGCAGATCGCCGGCGCCCTGCGCGGCCGCGCCGTCGAGCTTGCCGACTGCGTCACCGTTCCGCAGAAGTGCATTGCCAATGCCGAGTACGTGCTCGAGGGCTACCTCATGCACGACGAGACCATCAACGAGGATGTCAACGGCCACGGCTACGCCATGCCCGAGTTCCCCGGCTACACCGGTGGCGCCAAGGTCTGCCCGGTGATCAAGATCACCGCCGTCACCACGCGCGTCAACCCCATTATGGAGAGCTGCATCGGCCCTTCGCACGAGCACGTGTCCATGGCCGGTATCCCCACCGAGGCCTCCATCTACAAGATGGTCGAGACCGCTATCCCGGGCCGCCTGCTCAACGTTCACGCCGCTCCCTGCGGTGGCGGCAAGTTCGTTGCCATCATGCAGTTCAAGAAGTCGAGCAAAAATGACGAGGGCCGTCAGCGCAACGCCGCCATGCTCGCCTTCTCGGCGTTCTCCGAGCTCAAGCACGTCATCCTTGTCGACGAGGATGTCGACATCTTCGATATGAGCGACGTGATGTGGGCCATGACCACGCGCTTCCAGGCCGACGTGGACCTCATCACCATCCCCGGTTGCCACTGCCACGTGCTCGATCCGTCCAACGACCCCGCGTTCGATCCTTCGATCCGCGAGCACGGTATCGCCTGCAAGGCCATCTTCGACTGCACGGTTCCGTTTAACCTCAAGAAGAACTTCATCCGCTCGCAGTTCATGGAGATCGACAAGGACAAGTGGGCCGCCGAGCTCGCCTTCTAGTAAGTAGCCCTACCAAGTAGTTAAGGAGTTGTCATGCCTGAGTCTTCTGTTCGTCCCCGTCGCATTGTCGTTGGCGTGTCTGGCGCCAGCGGTGCGGCACTGGGCCTTGAATGCCTCAAATGCCTGCGCCAGGCCGGCGCTGAGTCGGCGCTTGTCGTCACGCGCGGGGGAGAGATCACCATCGAGCAGGAGCTCGGCATGACGCTCGACGAGTTTGCGTGCTATGCCGATGTGGTCTACGACAACAAGAACATTGGCGCTGCCATCGCAAGCGGCACCTATCCGGTCGACGGCATGATCGTGGCTCCCTGCTCCATGAAGACGCTCGCCGGCATCGCGAGCGGCTACAGCGAAAACCTGTTGCTGCGTGCGGCCGATGTGCAGATGAAAGAGCAGCGCCGCCTGGTGCTTATGGTGCGCGAGACGCCCTTCAGTGCGATCCATGTCGACAACATGGCACGCCTGGCGCGCGTGCCGGGCGTCATGCTCATGCCGCCCATGCTCACGTTTTACAACGGCCCCGCCACGCTCGATGAGGCGGTGCATCACATCGCCGCCAAGGCACTCGAGGCCGTCGGCGTGTCGTGCGCCAACTATAAGCGCTGGTCATAGGCATCTTTAGGGTAGGATACGAGTAGTGTTTGAGCCCGCTGCCCCTGTGGGCGGCGGGCTTTTCGTGTCAAAGGGTGTGTCGGGAGGACCTATGCAGACGGGTATGTATGCGATTAGCGAGATGGCGAGCTTGTTTAACGTTTCGCGCCAAACGCTCATCTACTACGACAAGATCGGTCTGTTTAAACCCGCCGTGGTTAACGAAAAAGGCTACCGTTTCTATTCGCCCACGCAGATCCCGCTCATGCGTCTGATCTGCATGCTGCGCGACTTGGGACTGGAACTCGATGAGATCGATCGCCTGACCTCGACGTTCGACATTGGAGAGATGACCGATCACCTGCGCTCGCGGGTGCAGGCGCTCGACGAGCAGATTGCCGGGCTCAAAGCCGAGCGCGCGAGCGTGCAGGAGCGGCTGAGTTTTTACGACGAGGCGGTCTATTGGCGCGAGCGCGAGGGCAAACCGGAGCTCAAGCAATTCGAGCGCCGCTACGTGGTCTTTGAGGAGTTCCCGAGCGATATCGAGCGTGGCCGCTCGATGCTGCACCCCACGCTCATGCGGGCGATTCTGCGCATGCGTGCGCTCACGGGCACACGCCCCATGCGCGGTTGGGGCGCCATGCTGCGTCGCGAGGCGCTGCATTCCGACGACCCCATCGCCGGTGCCGGTTCCTTTGCCGTGTTGCCGCGTGGTGCCGAGGAAATACTGCCGAGCGATCCTGCCGAGCTGGCGGAGATTGGCGTCGAGGTGCTGCCCGAGGGCACGTACCTGTGCATGAGTCGCTGGGGCATGCCGTACGAGCCCGAGGGTATCCGCGCCATCGTGGCCTGCATGGACAGGCACGCGCTCCAGCCCATCGGCAATGCTTTCGATTCTTGCTACCTGGACACCACGAGCTACGACGAGTCTCACCAAGAGGACTTCTGCTGTATCCAAATCCCCGTCGCCCTCAAATAACTTGCGGTGAAATAGTCCCTAAATAGCTCGAGTGGGCGTGCAAACAGGAACTATTCCACCGCAACTTCGATGCGACAAAGGAGCAGTCCCTTTATCGCATTCCGTGCGAGCTCCAGCGCCATCTGCGGGTATAAGGCTAACAAGTGTTTATTTGCGAGGCCTAAGGGGCGCCCCGTATGGATATCGATAACTTTGAATGGTGGTATAGCGAGGGCGAGGCTCCGGACGAGGAGTGGGACGAGCCCGCGCCGCGTGACGTGTCGAGCGACGAGGACGAGACCGGTAACGATGCCGTCGAGATGGACGCCGCCTCCGACCCCGTCGAGCCCCTGACCTTTGAACAGGCTTGGGCCCAGGCCGAGGCCGACGAGGCAAAGGCCGATGCCACGGCCACGCTGGGTGAGCCAGCCGACATGTCCATTTCGCCGGCAAAGACCCCGCAACCGCGCCACACCATCGACCCCGGCAGTACGGCATCTTTCAGCATTCTCGACGTGCCCGCGCAAGGCGCCCAGGCGCCTGCGCCAACGCATCGTCCCGACCTGGCTCATGAGGAAGACGCGGGTCGCCGCTCTCCGCTCGGCCCCATCCTCATTGCCTTCATGGCCGGCGTTATCGCCTGCTCGGCAATCGGCAGCATCTGGGGTCATGTCGAGCAGCAGCGCCAAGACGCCGCCAAGGTCGAGATGTCCGTCGAGCAATCGCTCAGCCGCACGCGCTCGGTGCATGTGTCAGTCGAGGTTAAGGAAGGCGCGACGTGGGATACCGCGCGCGGCGACAGCCAAATGCTCGTCCATATCGTGGGCCGCACGCTCAAGGGACAAGCAATCGACGAGTATCAATACGTCAATTCCGAAGGTGACGGCATCGAACTCAAGCCCGGCGACTACGAGCTCACGGTCGATGAGCCGCCCGTCGCCACCGACGGCACGCGTTACCGCGCCTCAAAGCGCATGGTTCCGGTGAGTTTTAATTCACAGGCTCCCGACACGGTCGATAGCACGCCGCAGGGCGGGTTTGACCTTTACGCTATTGCTCAATAACTGCGCCTGCCGCTCAACCCCGCCGCCAAGAGTGGGACAATAACCATCGACACCGTTGTTTACCATTGGAGGAAGTAGTATGTCCACCGTCACTACCATCAAGCGCGGCGGCCTCACCGCGGCCATCGATTCCATGGGCGCCCAGCTCACGAGCCTTGCCCTCAACGGCAACGAGTATCTGTGGCAGGGCGACCCGGCCTTTTGGGGCAAGCACGCGCCCATCCTGTTCCCCATCGTGGGATCGCTGCGCAACAACACGGCGACGTCTGCAGCCGGCACCTGCGAGATGGCGCGCCACGGCATCGCGCGCATTGTCGAGCACAAGATCGTCGAGGTGTCGGAGGATGGTTCGTCCGTTACCTACGAGCTCACCGACACGCCTGAGTCGCTCAAGGCGTTCCCATTCCACTTTAAGCTCAACATGACCTATGCCCTGACCGGCGACGCCACCCTCACGCAGACCTTTGCCGTCACCAACACCGGCGACGTGGACCTGCCGTTCTCGGTGGGCGGCCACCCTGCGTTTAACGTGCCCGCCCCCGGCGCCGAGGACGAGGCGTTCGAGGATTACGAGCTGGCGTTTACCGAGGCTTGGACTAACGAGGCCCCCGTCATCACGCCCGATGGCCTTATGACGTTCGAGGGTAGCTACAAGGCCCCCGATAACTCGGACGTGCTGCCCATCACGCACCGCAGCTTCGATAACGACGCCATCATGTTCACCGATACCCCGGGCTCCACGCTCACGCTGCGCGGCCGCAAGTCGGGCCACGGCGTCAAGATCGACTTTGAGGGCTTTAAGTACATCGGCGTGTGGTCTGCCGCCAACGACGCTCCGTTTGTGGCGCTCGAGCCCTGGACCGGCCACACCACCATGGACACCGAGGACGACGTCTTTGAGCACAAGGTCAACACCATCACGCTGGCCCCCGGCGCTACCGATAAACGCAGCTTTAGCGTCACCTTGCTCTAGAGGTTCCGCCGTTCTGACGAACGGCGGGCCGGTCGACGCTGCGTGCCACCCAGAGCGACAATTTGTCATTCAAAAGGCAAGGCATAGACCTTCTGGTCATGCCTTGTCTTTTTCATGCCACTTGTTCGCTCTGGACGTCGCTCGCCGGCATTGCCAAAACATCGACGTCCCCAATGACTACCATGTGTCTATTAATTTTTCGAGCTTGTGCTGCACTGCTGGTCGCTGGCGTATATCCTGTTAAGTCGTCAGCATACGATTCAACAGGGAAGGCAGATTATGCATTCTCCCCATCAGCGCGACGCGCATCCACAGCCGGTGTGCAGCCGTCGCATCTTCTTGGGTAGCGCTCTCGCTGCGAGCGCTTCCGTCGTCGCCGGCGCGCTCGCCGGCTGTCAGCGTCCGTCCACGCTCAAGGTGGTTCAGCCCACGACGGGCGGCGGTCGCGACGACCTGTCCGATTCCGTGATCGGCAAGGACAAGATCCGCATTGGCATGGAGGCGGCCTACGCCCCGTACAACTGGCAGGTTTCCGAAGCCAGTGAGTACACTATCCCCATCGACAACGTGCAGGGCGCCTATGCCGATGGCTACGACGTGCAGATCGCCAAGATCGTCTGCAAGGCCCTCGGTGGCGAGCCCGTTGCCGTCAAGCAGAGCTTCTCGGGCCTTATCGATTCGCTCAACAACGGCCAGATCGACCTCATCATCGCCGGTATGAGCGCCACGCCCGAGCGCGAGGAGTCGGTCGGCTTCTCCGACCCGTACTTTATTGGCTACTTTGGCCTGTTCGTAAAAGAGGGTTCCCCCTACCAAAACGCCACCAAGCTCAGCGACTTTAGCGGTGCCACGGTACTCGGCCAAAAGGACACCATGCTCGACACCGTCATCGACGAGATTCCGGGCGTTGTGCACAAGAACCCGGTCGACTCCGTCCCCACGGTGTTCTCGAATCTGCTGCAGGGCACGTGCGACGCCGTGACTTACAACACCGAGAACGAGAAGGGCTATATGGCCCAAAACCCGGGTATCGTCCCTATTCATTTTGCCGAGGGCGAGGGCTTTAAGCAGGAGGTCGCGGCAAACGTCGGCTGTCGCAAGGGCTCGGACAAACTGCTTAAACTCATCGACAAGACACTCAAGGGCATTAGCCAAGAGGAACGCGACCAAATGTGGGACGCGTGCCTCGACCGCCAGCCGGCATAGGGAGGCAGCATGAAAACCATCAATCGTCTGGCCTCCTTTATCAAGGCCGACCACCGTTATGTGTACCTGGGCACGAGTGTCATCGCGGCGCTTGGCCTGGCGTTTAGCCAGCGCAACCCCACGCCGCTGAGCTTCTTGGCGCCCACCGGTATCTTCCAGGATTGCCTTTGGGCAATCCTTTGGGCCTGGCTCGTCGTGTCGGCGGCGGCGCTCGTCACCAAACTCATGCACTGGAATGACTATCGCGAAACGTCGCCGTTCGCATCCGAGCGCTTCCGTCGTGGCGCACGCTTGGGCAGCTATGTCGTGGTTGCCATCGCGGCGATCTTTTTCGTGGACCGCTGCGTCATGTCGTTTATCGACCTGGTACAGGTGAGCATCGTCTCGGACTCCAACCCCAGCGACTTTTTGTCGAGCCTGGTCTACATGACCTACAAGAGCGGGGACTTCTTTATCCGCGGTATCGAGATCACCATCGCGCTTGCCACCTTCGGCACCGTCATCGCATTCTTCCTGGCGTTGCTCTTTGTGTTCCTGCGTATTCAGACCTTCGATCGCGTGGACAACGACCTGGTGCGCTTCTTTAAGAGCATTGGCCGCGGCTTTGCGACCATCTACTCCACCATCGTGCGCGGCACGCCCATGATGGTCCAGGGTCTGCTCATCTATTACGCGGGTTTCACCGTTTTGCGCGGCATGGGCTTCGAGACCGCCCAGGCCAACCAGATCTGGAGTACCTTCACCGCCGGCCTCGTCACCATCTCGCTCAACTCCACCGCCTACATGATGGAGGTCCTGCGCGGCGGCATCGAGTCCATCGACCCCGGCCAGGCCGAGGCAGCGCGCTCGCTGGGTCTTTCGCAGTGGCAAGCCATGCGCAAAGTCGTGTTCCCCCAGGGCATTAAAAACGCGATTCCGGCGCTCACCAACGAGCTCATCATCAACATCAAGGACTCGTCGGTGCTCTCGGTCATCGGCGTGTTCGACCTCATGTACGCCACCACCACCGTCGCCGGCGTGTACTACCGCCAGATGGAGGTCTACTGCGTGGCGCTCGTGGTCTACCTGATCCTGACGCTCGTGGCGAGCCGCCTGCTCGAAGCCTTTGGCAAAAAACTTGGTGCCGAGGCTCCGGCCACGTTGCCCAGCTCCAACTAGGCTCAAGACGAGGAGAATCATCATGGCAGATACCGCCACTACCGGCGTTGCGGCCGCCGCACAGACCAATGAGCCGCTCATCCGCGTCGAGGGCCTGCGCAAAAGCTTCGGCTCGCTCGAGGTGCTCAAGGGCATCGACCTGTCCGTTAAATCAGGCGAGGTCGTCACCATTATCGGCGCCTCGGGCTCGGGCAAGTCGACCTTCCTGCGCTGCCTCAACCTGCTCGAGACCCCGGACGCGGGCCACATCTGGTTCCACGGCCAGGATCTCACGGCCGAGCGCTGCAACATTAACAAACTGCGTGAGGACATCGGTATGGTGTTCCAGGGCTTTAACCTGTTCAACAACATGGACGTGCTCGACAACTGCACGCTCGCGCCCGTCACGCTCAAAAAGATGAGCAAGGCCGAGGCTGAAAAAATTGCGATGGAGCATCTGACGAGCGTGGGACTCGAAAAGTTCGCGCACGCCGCCGTGGGCCGCCTGTCCGGTGGTCAAAAACAGCGCGTGGCCATCGCTCGTGCCCTGTGCATGAATCCGCAGATCATGCTGTTCGACGAGCCGACCTCCGCGCTCGACCCCGAGATCGTGGGCGAGGTGCTCGAGGTCATGCGCAAGCTCGCTGCCGACGGCATGACCATGGTTGTCGTCACGCACGAGATGGCCTTTGCCCGCACCGTGTCCGATCGCGTGGTCTTTATGGACAAGGGCGTGGTGCTCGAGGACGCCGCGCCGGCCGAGCTCTTCGGCAATCCCAAGCACCAGCGCACCCGCGAGTTCCTCTCGCGTTATCTCGAGGAC
>CALKBB010000358.1 GCA_937989795.1 uncultured Collinsella sp.
GTTGCCGACGTGCCTGCCGGCGCCGAGCCCGAGCCCATCGTGGTGAGCGCGCCCGCGCCCGAACCGGGGCCATCTGCCCCGGCATCCTCGTTTGAGGCACTCGTCGGCGCGCGCGATGCCGCGGGTTCCAATCCGCTCGATAGCTTGGCCGCCCCGGCGCTCTCGCCGCAGGATGCCCTGGCCGCCGCCATCGCGGGCAACGCGTATGCCGCGCCGACGGAGATGCCGGCGGGGGCCGACGAGATTGAGCGCACCTACGGTCCGCTCACCTGTAAGGCGCTGCCGGCACTCATGGAGTGGCTGGCCCTGCGCTCCGACTTGGATTCCCTGGCCGGCGAGACGCATGCCATTACCATGATGACCATCCACTCCGCCAAGGGCCTGGAGTTCCCGGCGGTGTTCGTGGCCGGCATGGAGGAGGGCATCTTCCCGCATGTGCACGACTTTGGCGGCAGCGATGACCCGGGCAAGCTCGAGGAGGAGCGTCGCCTGGCCTACGTCGCCATCACGCGCGCCCGTAGGCGCCTGTTCCTGACCTATGCGGCCACGCGTCGCACCTACGGCTCGACCTCTGCCAACCCGCGCTCGCGCTTCCTCAATGAGATTCCGTTTGAGGATATCGAGTTTAGCGGTATCGGTTCTGCCGGTTTTGAGGGCACGGGCTGGGAGAAGCGCGGCGACCGTCACGGCACCTTTGGCTCGGGCATGGGTTCGGATATGTATGGCGGCAGGGTGTTCGGTTCGCATACGCGCTCGACCGGCGGTTCCGGTTCGCGCGGTGGATCGAGTTTTGACGATTTCTTTGGCGGCAGCAGCTACGGGACCGAGCGCCATCGTGGGGTCTCGCCCGACGCCGGCCGTGTTGCCTCGACCTTTGGTTCGGGTGCGCCGCGAGCCAAAAAGCCGTCATCTAAGGTGTCGCCGACAGTGGAGCGCAAGGTCGATCGCGCTAGCGCGTCGCAGGACTTTGCCGCAGGCGATACCGTGAGCCACAAGACCTTTGGCACGGGTACCGTGATCTCGGTCGTCGGAGACATGATCGAGGTCCAATTCGAAAAGACCGGCCAGACCAAAAAGCTAATGAAAGGTTTTGCACCGATCGTCAAACTGTCGTGATCCCGGCGGACCTGGGCGGGCGTATGGGGCAACATCGCCTGCTCGGGCAGTCCTGCGCAAGACGGAGAGCACATTAAGTGCTCTCCTTTGCGTGCGGAACTCGCGATCGATGTTGTCCCATACGCCCGCCCAGGTCCTTGGGTAACGTTGCTTGCGAACGCCGCTCCGCTCGTCCGCTTTTTGATTTGGAGAACCGGGTGGGCTGAAATGTAGATACGAGTAGGGGCTCCTCCGTTGATGAACGGGGGAGCCCCTTGTTTCGTTTTGGTTGTTGTTGTGACCTAGAGGTGGCTGATGATCAGTTCCATCTTGCCTTCGAGGTCGATGGAGCTGACGGTGCTGGGGGCCAGCAGGTGGCTTCCCTTGCGGACGGGGTCGCCGCAGATGGTGCCTTCGCCGTCGATGACCGACAGACACATGAAGGGCCAGCGCTGCTCCAAGGTCTTGCTGCCGTCGACGCGCACGCGATCGACGGTGTAGCAGGGGTTGGACTCGAGCTCGGTCACGCCGTCCACCTCGGGCGCGGTCACGGTACCATCGACCGGAGCCTGGACGTCAAAGTCGATGCAGTCGAGGCTCTGCTTAATGTGCAGCGGGCGCAGTTTGCCGTCGGTGCCCGGGCGATCATAGTCGTACAGACGATACGTCACGTCGCTCGACTGCTGCGTTTCCAAAATGAGCGTGCCGGCCTTGATGGCGTGAACGGTACCGGAATCAATCTGGAAAAAGTCGCCCTTGTGGATCGGTAGTACGTTGAGCATGTCGTCCCAGCGGCCGTCCTTGATCATCTGTGCGGCCTCAGTGCGGTCTTTAGCACGCTGGCCGACGATGATCGTGGCGCCGGGCTCGCAATCCAGCACGTACCAGCACTCGGTTTTACCCAGGCTGCCGTTCTCGCGCTCGGCGGCGTACTCGTCGTTGGGATGAATCTGGATCGAAAGGTCGTCCTTGGCGTCCAGAATCTTGATGAGCAGCGGAAACTCCTTGCCCTCGCAGTTGCCAAAGAGCTCGCGGTGCTCGGCCCACAGCCACGACAGCGTGTGGCCGGCGTACGGTCCCTCCGCAATCTGGCAGTCGCCGTTGGGATGGGCCGAGATGGCCCAGCACTCACCGATGGGACCTTCGGGAATGTCGTAACCAAATACGGTTTCGAGCTGGCGGCCACCCCAGATCTTCTCGTGGAAGATCGGCGTCAGTTTAATCAAATCGGACATATTCATACCCCCATTATGTTGCGCGGGCGTTGCACAAAACAGCTCAAAACGAGCGCCCGCGTGACTACAAAAACTTATGCCAACGTTACGTTGTGCAACTCAAAGCGATCGCCAACGTTGCGCGAGATCGAATACTCAAAGGCGGCGCCGCTGTCCAAAAAGCCAATCTGGGTGAGCTCGAGCAGGGGAGAGCCAAGTTTGGTGTCCAGACGCTCGGCTTCTTCCTCGGTTGCTGCCACGGCGCGAATGGTACGGTGGAAGCTCGAAATCTTCAGCCCACATTGCTCGCGGATGAAGCGGTAGACCGATCCGTACAGGTCCTTCTTTTTAAGGCCTGGAATCAGCTCGAGGGGCATGTAGGTGTACTCGATAACGATGGGCTTCTCATCGGCCTGACGCACGCGCACGACGTGATAGGCAAAGTCATCCTCGGCAATTCCCAGCTGGGCTGCGATGTCCGCTGGTGGATTAACGATCGAGAAATCGTAGACCACCGAGGTCACCTTCTCCCCGCGATGCTCATACGAAAAACCCTGGGTACGGTCGTTTTTGCCCTGGAAAAACGCCTGGCCGGGAAGCCCCGCCGTGTCCTTAACGTAGGTACCCGATCCACGCCGGCTGGTAATAAGACCTTCTTCGGTGATTTGTTCAATAGCTCGTTTGACGGTGATTTTGGAAACGTTATAGAGCTTGCAGAACTCAACGACGGTAGGAAGCTTGTCGCCCGGTTTAAGAGCGCCATCCTCGATAGTGCGACGAATATCTGCAGCTATCGCTTCGTATTTGGGAATCATGGAACCTCCTTTCAAACTTGGTTGAGTATAAAAGAAAGTATAGTCAACACCTAAGTATCTCTATTGAGTTATTGAAAAGTTCGAGAAAGATAAAATTAAAAGTCGCCCCGCTTGAAAAATTAGAGCGTTTTAAATGATAAACGTCTGAGTAGTGTCGTGTTGAGAAATGATCGGTCCGAGGACGGGGCCGAACCGATATAACACCCAGCGAACCGAATCTCGTACTCTGCGCTTCCCCAGATAAAACCTGCAAAAACAAACCTGTCCCTTTTTGGTAGGTTTTTGCCTTGGGAGCGGTACCATACAGGCAATGTTTAAACGAGAAAGGTGGGCTCCCATGGAACCTAAGCAATACTACATCGGCATCGACGTCGGCGGCACTTCGGTTAAGGAAGGACTGTTCGACGAGGACGGTAACCTGCTGGCCAAGGCCAGTGTGCCTACGCCTCCCATCGTTGACGCTGCGGGCTTTGCCGCGGTGACCGAGGCTATCGACCAGGTGGTCGCCAAGGCGCAGATTCCGCGTGCCTTTGTGGCAGGCATTGGCCTGGCCGTTCCGTGCCCCATCCCGGCATCGGGCGATGCCAAGGTCAAGGCCAACATTGCCATTAACCTGCCCGAGCTGAGGATCGCCATTCAAAAGCACTGCCCCGACGCGGTCGTTAAGTATGAGAACGATGCCAACGCCGCTGCCATGGGCGAGGCCTGGCTCGGTTCTGCCAAGGGCGTGCAGAACGTGGTGATGGTCACCATTGGTACCGGCGTGGGCGGCGGCGTTATCGTTAACGGCGACGTGGTATCGGGCGTTGTGGGCGCCGGCGGCGAGATTGGCCACATGTGCCTGAATCCGGCTGAGGAGCGTACCTGCGGCTGCGGCGGCCATGGCCACCTGGAGCAGTATTCTAGCGCCACCGGTGTGGTGAGCAACTACCTTGCCGAGTGCAAGAAGGCGGGTGTCGAGCCCATCGAGCTCACCGGCCCCTCAGATTCCAAGGACGTGTTCCAGGCCTGCCGCGAGGGTGACAAGCTCGCGCTTGCCGCGGCCGATACCATGGCCGACTATCTCGGCCGCGCACTGGCGCTTATTGCCAACGTGGTTGATCCCGAGATGTTCCTCATCGGCGGCGGCGCCTCCGCCTCGGCCGATGTCTACCTCGACAAGGCTCGCGAGTACTTTAAGCAGTACGCGCTTTCCGCCTCGCGCGAGACGCCCATTAAGGTCGCTTCGCTCGGAAACGACGCCGGCATCATCGGTGCCGCCTACGTAGCCCTGCGCGCCGCCGGTAAATAGCTGGTGCAAGGGGGACAGGTTACTTTGCACCAATATGGTGCAAAAGGGACAACCTTGGCCCCGTGCCTGCCCCAAAATATGCCGTAGCCCTTCCGTCTGCGAAGGCTCGGCATCGGCGTGCTACCATAGCTACGTCCAAGTACACATATCAAGTGGAGGATATCCATGGCAAACGTTCTTGTCTTTGGTCACCAGAACCCCGATAACGACGCCATCATGAGCGCCGTCGTCCTGTCCCAGCTGCTCAACCAGGTTGAGTATGCCGGCAACACCTACGAGGCCTGCGCCCTTGGTCAGCTTCCGGCAGAGTCTGCCAAGCTGCTCGCCGACGCCGGCATCGCCGAGCCCCGCGTGATCGAGTCCGTCGAGGCCGGCCAGCTCGTCGTCCTCACCGACCACAACGAGTCTGCCCAGTCCGTCGCCGGCCTTAAGGACGCCACAGTCTTTGGCGTTGTCGATCATCACCGCATCGGCGACTTCGAGACCGCCGGCCCGCTGCACTACATCTGCCTGCCCTGGGGCTCCAGCTGCACCATCGTCACCAAGCTCGCCGGCGTGCTCGGTGTTGAGCTTTCCGACGTTCAGGCCAAGCTGCTGCTCTCGGCCATGATGACCGACACGCTCATGCTCAAGAGCCCCACCACCACCGATGTCGACCGCGCCGTCGCCGCCAAGCTCGGCGAGCAGGTGGGCGTCGACCCGGTCAAGTTTGGCATGGAGGTCTTCCTCACCCGTCCGTCCGGCTCCTTCACCGCAGCCGAGATGGTCGGCAACGACATCAAGATGTTCGAGCCTGCCGGCAAGAAGCTGCTCATCGGCCAGTACGAGACTGTCGACAAGACCCGCGCACTCGGCATGATCGACGAGATTCGCGAGGCCATGCGCGCCTACGCCGCCGAGAAGGGTGCCGACGGCATCGTCCTGTGCATCACTGACATCATGGAGGAGGGCTCGCAGGTCCTGCTCGAGGGCGAGACCGAGGCTGCTCAGAAGGGTCTGGGCATTGCTGACGAGCACGACGGCGTCTGGATGCCGGGCGTCCTCTCCCGTAAGAAGCAGGTCGCTGCCCCCATCATGGCCGCCTGCTAGGTTTAGTTGACCAAACGCTACGACCGGATCGCGGACGCCCCGCGCTCCGGTCGTTTTTTGTGCACGGCGCCGCGTCGTCTCTTGGACAGGCGAGCCCGCGCCGTTGAACAAATAATGTTCAACCTGTGGTTCCGCTTTTTGGCCATGCCTGCGTGCTTGTCGTGCAGGGTAGGCTAGATGCAAGCGTAATACGTTAGAGCGCGGCGCCGCCACTTGGGCGGGCCGTGCTTTTTTAAGACGGGAGCTTTCCCGTGAAAGGAGCCGCCCATGGCAGCACCCGAGCAGCTGTTCAACGTCCGTGAGCGCAAGCGTTTTGAGCGCCACGACATTTGGGAGCGCATCACCGAGAACGGCACGATTTCCGCCGCCGTCATGGTCTTCGCCGCCATCGCCGCCGTCATTTGCGCCAACACCGATGCCTACGAGGCCATCCATCACTTTTTGGAGACCCCGCTGTATGTGGGTCTGGGCAACCTTGCGGCCGGTCTCACCGTTGAGCTTTTCGTCAACGACTTCCTCATGGCGATCTTCTTTTTGTTGGTGGGCATTGAGCTTAAGTACGAGATGACAGTTGGCGAGCTCAAGAACCCGCGCCAGGCTATGCTTCCCATGCTGGCGGCCGTGGGCGGCGTCGTCGTTCCCGCCTGCATCTATCTGATCTTTAACCATGCCGGCGCGCACAACGGCTGGGCCATTCCCATGGCAACCGATATTGCCTTTGCGCTGGGCGTGCTGTCGCTTTTGGGCAACCGCGTGCCCAACGGCGTGCGCGTGTTCTTCTCGACGCTCGCCATCGCCGACGACCTCATCTCCATCGCCGCCATCGCCATCTTCTACGGTCAGAGCCCCAATCCGTTTTGGTTGGGCGCCGCCGCGCTTGTGACCTGTGCGCTCGTGTGGCTCAACAAGACGCAGCATTACCGCCTTGCCCCGTATTCGGTACTGGGCCTGCTGCTGTGGTTCTGCATGTTCAAGAGCGGCGTACATGCCACGCTTGCTGGCGTCATCTTGGCCTTTACCATCCCGGCCAAGTGCGGCGTCAAGCTCGATAGCCTCACCGATTGGTTGGGCGAGTGCCTGCCGCTGCTCGATGACCGTTACGATGACGAGGCACACATCCTGGGCCAGCATGACTTTACCGTCTCGACCACCAAGGTCGAGCGCGTCATGCACCGCGTGACCCCGCCGCTCATCCGCATGGAGCGTCTGATCTCCACGCCGGTCAACTTTGTGATCCTGCCGATCTTTGCGTTCGTGAACGCACAGGTTCGCCTAGTGGGCGTGGACATGAGCACGCTACTCACCGACCCGGTGACGCTCGGCGTGTACTTTGGCATGCTGCTGGGCAAGCCGATCGGTATTTTTGGCATGACGTTTGCCCTGGTTAAGCTTAGGGCCTGCGAGCTGCCGCGCAATGTCAACTGGCACATGATTGCCGGTGTGGGCATTCTGGGCGGCATCGGCTTTACCATGTCGATTCTCATCAGCGGCCTTGCCTTCCCGACGGCTGAGTTTGAGGTTCTGGCCGCCAAGGCCGCTATTCTCGCCGGCTCTGTCACCGCGGCCGTACTTGGCATGATCTACATGAGTGTGGTCTGCAAGCACCCCGCGCCCAAAGACGAGTAAGAGCACATACAAGTTTGAAAACGCCGCCTGTGAACACCATCACAGGCGGCGTTTTAGTCATTCGGGACGTTCTTAAATGACTAGGCTCATTCCACGGTGCCGTAGATGGCGCCCCAGCCGTGGGCGGCCAAGGCGGAGTTGAGTTGGTCGCAAAGTGACTGGCGGTCGTAATAGCCGGGCGGCAAAAGGTTCACGATTTCCATGAGATCGGGTGCCAGGTCCAAGATTTCGGCCTGTACGATCAGATCCAGGCGGTCGATGGCGTGACGGTCGTAAAACAGTCCGTCGACTAGGCGCTGCAGGTCGCCGAATTCCTCGGCCTGGAACGATCCGTACTCCATAGTGCCTCCTTGGGCGCTCCACGCCGGCATGCGCGGCGATTCGTAATTCATTGCGATAGACTTAATCTATCACGGCTTCATAACGTTGCGACGGTGGCGGTCTATACTTAGAAGAATTGCAACGTACCGCTTCGTGAAAGGTCGCACCCATGCAGACGATCTACCAGAAGATGGAAACCACCGAACTCGATGCCGCCATCGAGGCGCTCAAGGCCGAGGTCGCCGAGGTCAAGGCCAAGGGCCTGGCGCTCGACATGGCCCGCGGCAAGCCGTCGCCCTCCCAGGTGGACATCTCTCGACCCATGCTCGATATCCTCAATGCCGATGCCGACCTGCACGACGGCAACGTCGACTGTTCCAACTACGGCTGCTTTGAGGGCATTCCTTCGGCACGCAAGCTGGCGGGGGAGTTCCTGGGCTGCCCCGCCGAGCAGACGCTCGTGCTGGGTTCGTCGAGCCTTTTGATCGAGCATGACATCGCCGGCATGTTCTGGCGCTGCGGCTCGTGCGGCAGCGAGCCCTGGGATGCCTACGAGGCTGCCCACGACGGCAAGAAGGTCAAGTTCCTGTGCCCTGTTCCCGGCTACGACCGCCACTTTGGCATCACCGCCGATCTGGGTATCGAGAACGTCCCCGTCGCGATGACCGACAACGGCCCCGACATGGACGAGGTCGAGCGCCTCGTCGCCGCCGACGATTCCATCAAGGGCATCTGGTGCGTGCCCAAGTATTCCAACCCCACGGGCATCACCTTTAGCGAGGACACCGTGCGTCGCCTGGTTGAGATGCCCACGGCCGCACCCGATTTCCGCATCTTCTGGGACAACGCCTACTGCGTGCACGACCTGTACGACGAGACCGACGAGACCGACGAGCTCACAAACATCTTTGACCTCGCTCGCGCGGCGGGCACCGAGGACCGCGTGGTGGCCTTTGCCTCGACGTCCAAGATCACCTTCCCGGGCGCCGGTATCGGCTTTATCGGTGCGAGCCCCGCGGTCATTGCCGAGTTTTCCAAGCGCCTGAAGGCCGGCCTCATCAGCGCCGACAAGCTCAACCAGCTGCGTCACGTGCGCTTCCTTCCCACCATCGAGGCGGTCAAGGAGCACATGAAAAAGCATGCCGAGTTCTTGCGCCCGCGCTTTGAGGCCGTCGAGTGCAAGCTCACCGAGGGTTTGGGCGAGACGGGCTGCGCCACCTGGACGCACCCCCGCGGCGGCTACTTTGTAAGCTTCGATGGTCCCGAGGGCTCGGCCCAGAAGGTTGCTGCGCTTTGCGCCGACTTGGGCGTCAAGCTCACGCCGGCCGGTGCTACCTGGCCCTATGGCAAGGACCCGCGCGATACCAACATCCGCATCGCGCCGAGCTATCCCACGGTCGAGGACCTGGAGGCCGCGCTCGATGTGCTGGTGCTGGCCGTTAAGCTCGTCGCTGCCGAGCTTGCGCGTGCCGAGCGCGCCTAACGCGCGGCTTCCCGTACTATCCGCACTTTCGATACGTAAAGGAGCGTATACATGGATTTGGGTATTTCCACCAACCCCACG
>CALKBB010000359.1 GCA_937989795.1 uncultured Collinsella sp.
TGGCTCGAGCGCCTCGGGCAGTGGTGCGGCTTCTGGGCCGATTTCCTGGAGCAGCGCAGCGTGGTCGACGGGCGCTCGGTCTACACGCACGAGCGGCTGCGGCGCGCGCGGTCGGGCCTGGTGCGGCTCGCCAACGCCGGCACCCTGTTCACGTACCTGGACCCCGCGCTCGCGGCCGAAGGGCCGCTTCCGGCCACGAACAACAGGATTGAGGGAGGCGTGAACGCGCAGCTTAGATCGGTGCTGCGCTTCCATCGGGGGCTCACGAAGCTCAAGCGGGTCAAGGCGGTCTTCTGGTGGTGCTACCTGCACGTCGAGCATCCGAGATCGATGGCGGACACCCTGCGCGAGATGCCCACCGATGCCGACATCGACATGCTCCGGGACCGCTACGGCATCAAGGCCGATGGCCTCGAGAAGCCCGAGAAGTGGGGCGAGGGGCTTGTTTGGGAGGAATTACACCACAAAACGAGGTACCCGTATTCCGTCGACTGAATAAAGCCTCCAGACACACTTTTTGTCCTATAAGCCTCAGAAATGCCCGCTCGGCTACTGGTCACTTCGCAGCCTATGCGCCGAGCTCCGGTTTCTCGTTTTTAGAGGAAATGAGAAACCAGAGCATTTCCGGTCGGCCACTCCGGCGCTTTCCGCGCATTGATGCGACTGCTGCTAGGTTTTTGAAGGCCAACATTGCACGAGACGATATGAGCAGGACATAGCAACATTGAGAGCCCCTGCTGCATGCAATTCCCGTGGATTAGGCCGACAATGTGAGTGTCCAACTCAAAAGTGGCGGCCACGCCACAAGCATGGAAAGGGGCTCTCTCATGTTGAATACTACCACCTTCGTCGGCCTCGACGTGCACGCGCGCTCGATAAAGGCCGTCGCCCTCGACGCGATGACCGGCGAGGTCCGCTCGGCCACTTTCGCCTACGACGCGGCAGCCGTCGCAGAGTGGGTGAGGTCGCTGGACCCTGCCGCGAAATGCGTCTACGAGTCCGGCGTCACCGGGTTCGACCTGCAGAAGAGGCTCGCAGCGCTGGGCGTCGACTGCGTCGTCGGCGCGGTGTCCAAGATGATCAAGCCCCCGGCCGACCGCAAGAGGAAGAACGACCGCAACGACGCGGAGTTCCTGGCCCGCATGCTGTCGGTGGGCAACGTCGTGGAGGTGTGGGTTCCCGACGACGGGTGCGAGGCGGCCCGCGACCTGTCCCGCGCCCTCGACGACGCCCGCGAGGACCTGAAGCGCTGCAAGCAGCGGCTGTCGAAGTTCCTGATGCGGCACGGACACGTGTTCAGCGAGACCACCCCGACCGGCCGCAGGAAGGGCAACTGGACCGCCGCGCACTGGGCGTGGATAAAGTCGATATCGTTTCCCGAGAAGGCCGACGACGACGTGCTCGCGTACTACGTCGATGCCGTCAGGCAGGCGACGGAGGACAAGGCCCGGCTGGAGAAGCTGGTCGAGGCCGAGGCGTCCAAGCCCAGGTGGAAGCGCAGGGTCGACTCCGTCAGGTGCCTGAAGGGCATCGACGTGACGAGCGCCGCGGACCTGGTCTTCGAGGCCGGCGAGTTCTCCAGGTTCAAGAGCGCCAGGTCGTTCGCGGCGTGGCTCGGGCTCACGCCCTCCGAGCACTCCAGCGGCGAGAGCGTGCGGCAGGGCGGCATCACCAAGGCCGGCAACAAGCACCTGAGGCGCGTGCTCGTCGAGTCGGCGTGGCACTACCTCGGCTGCTCGCCGCACTCGAAGGACCTTGCCAAGGGGCAGGTCCCGGACCCCGCGGCGAGAAGGCACGCGGCCAAGGGCGTGAGAAGGCTCGTCGAGAGGCGGCGCGCGATGCTCGAGCGCGGCGTCCACAAGAACAAGGCCAACGTCGCGACCGCCCGCGAGCTCGCATGCTGGTGCTGGGCGATAGGCTGCATGGTCGAGAACGGCTAGCCTTCGGGAAGGCCGTGCCGACATAGCGCGATCCATCCCATCCTGCGGCCATATCCGAGGCCGTTGGGGCGAACCCCAGTCTCTTTTTTTGCGAGCGCCCAAGGCGCCACCCGCGACACGAGACTGTCGAATCGACCGAGGCAGCCCCAGCCGTAGCAACGGATTGCCCAGCGCAGAGATGCGCCACGGGCGGATATTAAACTGCAAAGACGAGCGTCGGAGAGACACGCCGAGGTCGCCGCAGGAGGGTTGAGATAGAGGAAGGGCCTGACCCAGAAAACCTGGGCCAGGCCCGATTTTGTCTATTGACAATGTCCTGCTCATATTAAAAGGAACGTCCCTAACTGCCGGGTTTAGGCTGTTAGATCGAGTTCGTAGAGGAAGCTTTCGCGCGGCATGTCGTGGCGGCGCTCTTCGCGGTTGGCGCGGTGCGTGGCCGTGCGCTTAAAGCCGTGCAGCTCGTAGAACTTCCACGAGCAGTTGGAGTCGGTGTACAGGTGCGCCCTCGTCGCTCCAAGCGAGGATAGGTGCGAGACCGCGGCATCGAGCAGAACCGTGCCAACGCCCAGGCCATGGACATCGCGATCCACGGCAAGCAGCGTGACCTCGTTGTCGTGCGGCAACGGGCTGCTCTCGAGCAGGCGGTTGTTGGTTCGGATGGTTGCGCGCACAAACGAGAGATACTCGGCGCAGGCATCGGGCTCTAGCTCACGCATCTGCGATAGCAGCGCGCGTCCGGTATCCATCCAATGCTCGTTGATAGTGGCGCCGGAGCTCTGTCCCGCACGCGCGAGCGAAATGCCACGCGCCTGACCGTCGATTACGGCAACCTGTGAAAACGTCGACGACGAAAGGCAGTAGGCGAGGTCGCACGCGGCCTCAAGGCGGTTGTACTCATCGTTATCCGAATTGTTATGCCAAAGCTGCTGCAGAATCAGCGCGATGGCGTCGAAGTCTTCGGTATCAAACGGTCGGTAGAGAACCCGCGAGACCATGGTGCCTCTTTCTTTTGCGGATGCATATCGAGCACAGTTCTACCACGCCATTGGCATCTAATTATGGTGCCCCTGTGTTCCATGAACTCACCGTGCCCGGTGCCGTGCCCATCCCCTCCGCTCGCAAACTTTTTCTGCATATGCGCCCGTTGCGGGGTGCATCGATGCGCTCGATGCGCTACATTAAATCAGTATTTTCAATGCCGCTGCGCGAGCGCTGCAGATTGACGTATCACCGACTCACAGAGCACGGCGGCGTACCAGACAGGAGGACTGCATGGGATCTGATGTGAAGATCGCACGCGCGTTGATCTCGGTTACCGATAAGACGGGCGTCGTCGATTTCGCACGGACGCTGGTCGATGACTTTGGCGTCGAGATCATCTCTACGGGCGGCACGGCTCGTGCCATCGAGGACGCGGGCGTCCCCGTAACCCCCATCGAGGAGTTCACGGGCTATCCCGAGATGATGGACGGCCGCGTTAAGACCCTGCACCCCAAGGTTCACGGCGCGCTGCTGGCCCGCCGCGATTCCGAGCAGCACATGCAGGAGGCGGCACAGCACGGCATTAAGCTGATCGACCTGGTCGTCGTCAACCTGTACGAGTTCGAGAAGACCGTCGCCAACCCCGAGGTCACCTTCGCGGATGCCATCGAGCACATCGACATCGGCGGCCCCTCCATGCTGCGCTCTGCCGCCAAGAACGCCGCGAGCGTTACCGTCATCTCCGACCCGGCCGACTATGATGCCGTCCTGGCCGAGATGCGCGAGACCGGTGGCTGCACCACGCTTTCCACCCGTCGTCGCCTGCAGGTGAAGGTCTACCAGACCACCGCCGCCTACGACACGGCTATCTCCCGTTGGCTTGCCGCCCAGGCAAGCGACGTGGCGGACACCTCTGCCAAGCTCGAGATTTCGCTGGAGAAGGTCGACGACCTGCGCTATGGCGAGAACCCGCAGCAGAAAGCCACAGTCTATCGCTTTGCCGAGGGCTGCGAGAACACCGCGAGCTCGCAGTTCCCGCTCGTGGGCTCCAAGCAGATCCAGGGCAAGCCGCTCAGCTACAACAACTATCTGGATGCCGACGCCGCTTGGAACCTGGTCCGCGAGTTCGACGAGCCGGCCTGCGTAATCCTCAAGCACCAGAACCCCTGCGGTTCCGCCGTTGCCGAGGACATCACGGCTGCCTACGACCGCGCTTTTGCCTGCGATCCCAAGAGCGCCTTCGGCGGCATCATCGCCTGCAACCGCGAGGTTCCCTTTGATCTGGTTGAGCACTTTGCCGATCAGAACAAGCAGTTCGTCGAGGTCATCATCGCCCCGAGCTACACCGCCGAGGCGCTCGAGCGCATGGCCAAGCGCCCCAACCTGCGCGTGTTGGCGACCGGCGGCGTGGACCACGGCGCCCAGGTGGAGCTGCGCTCCATCGACGGCGGCATGCTGGTACAGGAGGTCGACCACGTGACCGAGGACCCCGCGACCTTTACGTTCCCCACCGACCGCAAGCCCACCGACGCCGAGATGGCCGAGCTCGAGTTTGCCTGGAAGGTCTGCAAGGGCGTCAAGTCTAACGCCATCCTGGTCTCCAAGGGCAAGGCCGGCATTGGCATGGGCCCCGGTCAGCCCAACCGCGTTGACTCTGCACTGCTTGCCTGCGAGCGCGCCGAGGACTTCTGCGAGCGCGAGGGCGTGGAGAAGGGCGGCTTTGCCTGTGCAAGCGACGCGTTCTTCCCGTTCCGCGACAACGTCGACGTGCTTGCCGCGCACGGCGTGACCTGCATCATCCAGCCCGGCGGCTCCAAGCGCGACGACGAGAGCGTCCAGGCCTGCAACGAGCACAATATTGCGATGGTCTTCACGGGGGCCCGCCACTTCCGCCACTAAGTAGGGAGGTGGCGCTGCGGCTTGCCCAGCCACCGCACCTTGCCGCTCATTCGTCGCTCGCGTACCCAAGTACGCGTCGCTCCTCTTTCACGGCAATCTGCGGCACCTGGGCAACCCTCGCCGACCTGTTAGGTTGACTGGGGAGGATGGGATGTTATCTCGTCCCTTGGACTAGCCTCGCTTCTAAAATAATCTCTGCAAAAGACGGTCGCTCCGTTTGGAGGGCCGTCTTTTTGGTATAAGAGGACGGAATGACTAACACGAAAGGTATGACCATGCCCCAGATTGATGATGCCGAGCTGTTTGGCAATGCCGAGGATCAGCGTGCGTACGAGGACTTTTGCGCCAATCAGGAAGCGGTCGAGAAGTTTACGCTCGACAAGCCCGCGCTTGTCTGCCGTTGGCGCATGTCCAACAAAAAGGTACCCATGCTCAACCGTCACATCCGCGCGCTGTCTGAGCGCCTGGTGCAGGGCGAGCCACTCACCCATAACATGCTCAGCTGGGCCAAACAGCACGTTGAGTGGTCGCTTGCCGAGGGCGATTACACCGCACGCGACGGCGTGCTCATGCTGGTGATCGACATCAACGGCAACGCCGCCATGACGGTGGGGGAGTACGAGCCGCTCGCCGATACGTCGGCCAAGGCGCTGCGTGCCCGTTCCGCCGAGGCCCGCTCCGAGGCCGACGAGACCGGCGTGGCGCCCGAGCTGCTCGCCGCCGTCAACAATGGCGAGCTTGCCTTTGTGGCGCCGGCGGACGAGTGCCTGTGCGGCACGGCGACGCTCATCGAGCAGCTGGCCCAGACCAAGGGAATCCCGGTCACGCGCGTAGACATTCCCGCGCAGCTCAAGGGCGCGCTGTTCCTAGTGAGCGACGAGCACGGCGTGGTTCCCGCGACCGAGACGAACGCCGCCGAGGCCGACGCCGCCACGGTTGCCTTCTTCGCCGAAGGCTACGAAAAGCTCCGTGCCCGCCGCTAAATGATTTTTCTGGGACGGGGATTAAAGAATCATTTTGGTCCCCGCCGCCGCTGCGAGTGCGAGGCGGACAAAACGCCCCCGCTCGCGAACAGTTCTGTCACCTTGGCACCGCGCGCGGTGCGCACCTGCAGTTTCGCAGCCATAATGGTGGCAAGACAACCAAGAGGGGAGCGAAATCCATGGCGCTGATTTATGTCGTTGAGGACGACGAGCCCATTCGTCGTGAGCTTGTCGACATCCTTGCCCGCGCCGGGTTTGAAGTCGAGGCCTGCGAATCGTTTGAGCATGTCTCGCACGATATTCTCGCCGCCGCGCCCGACCTGGTGCTGCTCGACCTCACGCTCCCTGTCAAAGACGGCCAGCACATCTGCCATGAGGTCCGTCGCGAATCCGAGGTTCCCATCATCGTTCTCACGTCGCGCACGACCGAGATCGACGAGGTCATGGCCATGACGCTCGGCGCGGACGACTTTGTTCCCAAGCCCTATAGCGCGCGCGTGCTCGTGGCGCGCATCAACGCACTGCTGCGCCGCACCACGGCGGCAGGCGAGCGCAGCACACTTGTCCACAAGGGGCTGGAGCTCGACCTCGCCCGCTCCATGGTCACCAACACGCAAACGGGCACCAGCACCGAGCTCACCAAAAACGAGCTGCGTATCCTCTCGCTGCTTCTGAGCCGCGCGGGCAAGATCGTTTCGCGCTCGGCCATCATGCAGGACCTGTGGGACTCCGACGCCTTCGTGGACGACAATACGCTCACCGTCAACATCAACCGCCTGCGCACCACGCTCGAAAAAATCGGCATCAAGGGGTATTTGACCACGCATCGCGGCCAAGGCTATTCGGTCTAGGGGCCGGCTATGTCGTTTGGCAAGTTCTTTAAAGATGCGCTGCTTCCCGTCGCCGTGTGGACGTGCGGTGTGCTGCTGAGCTGCTTTGTGCTGACGGTCGCCGGCGCACCCGTTTCTATCGTGGTCGTGGCGGTCGGCGTGTCCTTTATCTTTGGTATGCTCGGCATCGTGATCGAGTACGCGCGCCGTCGTCGTTTTCTGCGCCAGCTGGAGCGTGCGACAGAGGAGCTCGAGAGTCCCGCATGGGTGCAGGAGATGGTGCAATGTCCGACCTATGCCGAGGGCGAGCTCGAGTACGAGGTCTTGCGCCGGGTGGGCAAAGCTGCCTGCGACGAGGTTGCCGAAGGCCGGCGTCAGACCGATGACTATCGCGACTATATCGAAAGCTGGGTTCACGAGGCCAAGCTGCCCCTGGCGGCGGCCCATCTAATTTTGGAAAACCTGGACGGTAGCGAAGACGATCTGTCGCGTGTGGATGACCTGGGCCGTGAGCTGGCTCGTGTGGAGCGCTATATCGACCAGGCACTGTACTACGCGCGCTCGGAAGTCGTGGAGCGGGACTACCTGATTCGCCGCTGGAATCTCAAGACCTTGGTGACGGGCGCGATTAAGGCCAACGCGCGCGAGCTCATCGCGGCGCACGTGGCCCCAGTGTGCGAGAACCTCGACTTCGAGGTCTTTACCGACGAGAAGTGGCTTGAGTTTATTCTGGGCCAGCTCATCCAGAACAGCATTAAATACGCGCGCGAGGACGGCGCGAAGATCGTGTTTTCGGGCGCGTTGCTGGACGAGGGCCTGGCAAGTGAGCGCATTGAGCTCACTGTTGCCGATAACGGCTGCGGCGTGAGCGCGGCCGACCTGCCGCGCGTGTTCGAGAAGGGCTTTACCGGCGACAACGGCCGCACCACCAAGCGCGCAACGGGCATCGGCCTCTACCTGGTGGCGCGCCTGTGCTCCAAGATGGGCATTGACGTCACCGCGGCATCCGAGCCCGGCGAAGGCTTCGTCGTCACGTTTGCCTTCTCAACCAACAAGTTCCAATACTTTGAGTAGTCAGCCGTTCAGGATCTTCCCATGTAAGAAGAAATCAGGCTTTTCAGCAGCTATATTCCTGAACGGGAACATTGCTAATGTAGTCAACACTATATTCCCGTACATGAACATAGTGCTACAGTTTTATACTAAGTTCACGGACAGGAATATAGCTGGAGGCGTCATGAGAACGGTGACAACGATTAAAAAGCTGGATGGGCGCATCAAGCTCAAACCGTCGGAAGTCGCTTTCTCGGAGCGCACGGTTTTCGATCCCGCCGAGATGGGGAAGGCCCTTAGGCTCAGAAGGCGTGAACTCGGCTTGACTCAACGTGACGTCGCGACTATGACGGGTCGCAGCCTTCGTGTGATTGGTGATATCGAACGGGGGCGGACAACGGTCGAAATTGGTGTCATTTTCGATTACGCCTCCATCGTGGATGTTGATTTTATTCTGAAGGTGAGGGGGAAGTAATGGATGGCACGCTGTTCGTTCACCGTGAGTTTAATGGGTCTTACCAGCCGGTTGGCATATTGGAGGAAAATGCGGGGTTTCCGATATTCACCTATAGCCCCAAATATCTCGAGAGCGGTGATGCGGCGCCGATTTCGATCTCGCTGCCGTTGTCGGCCGAGACATTTAGTCCGGACGCAACGGGTTCCTTTTTCTCCGGCATCATTCCGGAGGGGCAGCTCAACAGGGACCTTGAGAAAAGGGCGCGAGCGGAACGCGGAGATTACTTTAAGGTGCTCGATTTGGTCCGCGACGAACCTGTCGGCGCTCTGGTTTTGACGCGAGAGCCTTCGGCCGACGGTCTCGAAATGGGCTATGAAGAGATAGATGCGGAACAGCTAAGCGGACTGGCATACGCACCGGCGGAGATTGCTTTTGATTTAACGCTAGAGAGTCGAATCTCCCTTGCAGGTGCTCAGGCGAAGGTCGGTCTCTACCATACGGGTGATGACCCATGTGGTGGATGGTACCTGCCTCATGGAGCGGCCCCATCCACACACATTCTCAAGGCAGGGTCGAAAACGTTCCCGGGCGAGACAATGTGCGAAGCGATGTGCGTGAGAGCCGCCTCTCTGATGGACCTATCGGCCGAAGAGTGCTTTCTTATCCGAGTTGAGGATGCCGAGCCAATTATCGCCGTGAAACGATTTGACCGAGTAACGCCTGATACCGGACGCTCGGTTGACGGATTGCCAATTCCATACCGTTTGCACCAGGAAGATGTTTGTCAGGCCAAGGGCATCTCGCGTGAGCTTAAATATGAGCCGACGGGCGTCAATTACCTGGGGCTTATCGTCGATGCGGTGCGAAGGGCGTCGACGAATCAAATGGAGGACAGGTTCCTTGTCGGCTATAACCAGCTGTTCGACTATGCCGTAGGTAACTGTGATAACCATCTAAAGAACTGGTCGCTCGTATGGGACGAAAGTTGGAAGCAGGTGAGGTTGGCGCCGCTCTATGACGTGCTGTCCACAACGGTTTACCCCAGTCTCGTTCGTGAGATGGGCGTCTCGTTTGGTGGGAGCCGCAAGATTGACGACGTAACGCGTGGGTCGGTGATGAGCCAAATGATTGAGGCGGGTTTGCCCGGGGGAATTGTCGCCGGAATGATTGCTGATACCTGCAATGAGGTTCCAGACGCGCTAAGAGACGCGGCGCGCGGTCTCAAAGAAGAGGGTTTTCCCGAGGCGGAGGTAATGTTCGAGAAGATCATTCCAGAAGTGCAAGCTCGTTTAAGCAGGATCGCCTTATAACAAAAACGTGCCGCCCAAACAAAACGTGCCGCCCCAAACGGGGCGGCACGCCATTCCTCTATTCAGATAACTCACTGAAGTACGGTGACGAAGGCGCAAGGCCGGAAGGGGTTATCAAAGCCGACATCCCGCAGCCGCGAAGCGGCGAGGACGTCGGCGTGATAACCCCCGCAGGCCTTGCGCCGGCGGGAAGGAACCTATTTCACGACCAAGATGTCGCAGTCGGTGTTGCGTAGCAGGAACGTCGAAATCGAACCCAGGAGTGCATACTTGATCGAGGACAGGCCGCGAGCGCCGCAGAGCACCAGGTCGGGCTTGACCACGTCGAGCATCTCGTCTTTGAGCGTCTCGCGAATGCGGCCGGCGCGAATCATGACCTCGACCTCGGGAATGTCGGGATTGGCCTTGGCCTCTTCGAGCTGCTTGGCGATGGAGTTCTTAAATGCCTCCTCTAGGCCGTTGACCAGATCGACTGGATATGAACCGGCGCTCTCGAGTGCCGTGGAATCGATAACGTGGCCGATAATCAGCTTGGCGCCGTTGTTCGCGGCGACCTTGATGGCGCGTGCGAGCACAAAATCCTGCTGCTCAGTACCGTCGAGTGAAACAAATACCTTGGTGTAGCCCTCGTTCATGGTTTCCTCCTTGGTCTATCGCACGGGCGTGGGGCTCGTGCATCGGGCGGGCGCGGATGCGTGGCCGCCGGACACTTTATCTTGTTGCAGTTATACCCAAGGATTTGGGTTTGACCGCTCGCAATTCTGTGAACGGGCGAGTTTTTTGGTAAGGGTAGGCGCAGGCGCGCCGTCAACGGTTGATAATGGGACATCGCCCGCACCGTCCGCAGAACAATATCGGCGGGTGTCTAACGAGGGGGTCCCTTTGGATATCATCGAGCTTCTAAAATCTGCCTTCATGGGCCTGGTCGAGGGCATCACCGAATGGCTGCCTGTTTCGTCGACCGGTCACATGATCTTGGTGGACGAGTTCGTCAAGATGAACGTGAGCGAGACGTTCTGGAATATGTTTCTGGTCGTGATTCAGCTTGGCGCCATTTTGGCCGTCTGCGTCCTGTTCTTCTACGACCTTAATCCGTTTTCTCCCAGCAAGGGCAAGGAGGGCCGTCGTGACACCTGGGTGTTGTGGGGCAAGATTGTGCTCGGCTGCATTCCCGCCGCGGCGATCGGTCTGCCGCTTAACGACTGGATGGAGGAGCATTTCTATAATGCTCCCGTCGTGGCGCTGGCGCTCATTGTGTACGGTGTGCTGTTTATCGTGATCGAGAACTGGCGCGCGAGCAAGCGCGAGGAAATGGCCGTTGCCGGTTCGTTTGGCTCGCGTGCTGTGGTGTCGGGTGGACGTCCCGCCGGTGCGCACTTTGCGGCGCCCGCCGCGGCTACCGCTGAGGATGAGGACGATGACGAGAATCTGGACTTTGGCTCCATCGCCACGCTCGAGGACCTCAGCTGGAAGACTGCGCTGGGTATCGGCTGCTTCCAGGTGCTTTCGCTGGTGCCTGGTACGTCTCGCTCCGGTTCTACCATCATCGGCGGCCTGCTTTTGGGCTGTACGCGTTCGGTGGCGTCCAAGTTTACGTTCTTCCTGGCCATCCCTGTCATGTTTGGCGCGAGTGCACTCAAGCTGGTCAAATACTTCATCAAGGGCGGCACGTTCGGCGCCAACGAGGTCGCTATCTTGGGCGTGGGCTGCGTTGTGGCCTTTGTGGTTTCGCTCATCGCCATCAAGTGGCTCATGGGCTTCGTCCGCCGTCACGACTTCAAGTGCTTCGGTGTTTACCGCATCATCCTGGGCGTCGTAGTGCTCGCATACTTCTTCGTTCTGGAGCCTATGCTCGGCCTGTAACTTGGTTGACGCCGCTCGCTACCGTTGCCATGACATCGGTGGCTCAATGGGGACAGGTTACTTTGCAGCAACATGGTGCAGACCAACCTGACCCCATTGCTCCAAATCCGCTGGGGCGGGCCTGACGGTGGCGCACGGAGTCGTGGTGTGATTTGCGTCGGTGTCCGCGCGGCTCGGTATACTGGTACGGCTCAAACTATGGCGCCGCCCGCAGGCGCGCCGTCCGTCAGATGAGGAGTCGCCCATGACCCAGCCCTTGCCCTGGGAAAAGAACGCCGCGGTACCCGTGCCGCCCGCGCCGGAACCCGTGCCGCTCGATGCATACACCGCCCCTGCAGCGCCGGAGCCCGAGCTCGTCCCGCTCGACATCTACGACGCTCCCGCGCCGGCACCCAAACCCACCAAGCCGCTCGTCGACATCGACAGCCTTAATCCCGCCCAGCGCGAGGCGGTTCTGACCACCGAGGGCCCGTTGCTGGTACTCGCCGGCGCCGGCTCGGGCAAGACCCGCGTCTTGACCTTCCGCATCGCACATATGCTCGGCGATCTGGGCGTTAAGCCTTGGCAGGTTCTTGCCATCACGTTTACCAACAAGGCCGCGGCTGAGATGCGCGAGCGTTTGGCAGCGCTCATCCCCAGCGGCACCCGCGGTATGTGGGTGTGCACCTTCCATGCCATGTGCGTGCGCATGCTGCGCGAGGACGCCGACCTGCTGGGCTACACCGGTCAGTTCACCATCTACGACGACGATGACTCAAAGCGCATGGTGCGCGACATTATGCAGGCACTCGGCATCGAGCAAAAGCAGTTCCCCATCAACATGATCCGCAGCAAGATCAGCTCGGCCAAAAACGCCATGATCGGCCCCGAGGACATGCTCAAGTCCGCCGATAGCCCCAACGATAAAAAGGCCGCACAGGTCTACTTGGAGCTGGAGCGCCGCCTGCGCGCTGCCAATGCGATGGACTTTGACGACCTGCTCGTGCGTGCGCTCGAGCTGCTGCGCACCCGCCCCGAGGTGCTCGACAAGTACCAGGAACGCTTCCGCTACATTAGCGTCGACGAGTATCAGGACACCAACCACGTCCAGTACGAAATCGCTAACCTGCTGGCCGCCAAGTACCAAAACCTCATGGTCGTAGGCGACGATGACCAGTCCATTTATAGCTGGCGCGGCGCCGACATCACCAACATCCTGGACTTTGAGAAGGACTTTAAAAACTGCAAGACGGTCAAGCTCGAGCAGAACTACCGCTCTACGGGCCATATCCTGAGCGCCGCCAACGCCGTGGTGCGCCACAACTCTCAGCGCAAGGACAAGCGCCTGTTTACGGCCGAGGGCGATGGCGAGAAGATTCAGGCCTTCCAGGCGAGCGATGAGCGCGACGAGGGCCGCTGGATTGCCGGTGAGATCGAGAAACTGCATGCCAAAGGCACGAGTTACGACGACATCGCCGTGTTCTACCGTACCAACGCCCAGTCGCGTATTCTCGAAGATATGTTCCTGCGCGCGGGCGTGCCCTACAAGATCGTGGGCGGCACGCGATTCTTCGACCGTGCCGAGATCCGCGACGTCATGGCCTACCTCAAGATGATCGTGAACCCGGCCGACGAGATGAGCGTCAAGCGCGTCATCAACACACCTCGCCGCGGCATCGGCTCCACCTCGATCCAAAAGATCGAGCAACTGGCGCGCGACAACCGCTGCTCGTTCTTCCAAGCTTGCGAGATCGCGTGCGCCGAGACCGGCATGTTTAGCGCCAAGGTGCGCAATGGCCTGTCGAGCTTTGTCTCGCTAGTGCGCGAGGGTCGCCGCATGGACGGCGAGCTCAAGGACGTCGTCGAGATGATTGTCGATAAGACGGGCCTGCTGCAGGCTTTCCGCGCCGAGGGCACCATGGAGTCCGAGAGCCGTGCCGAGAACATTCAGGAATTCCTGGGCGTCGCCGCCGAATTTGAGGAGACGCACGAGGATATCGAGGGTACGCTCGAGAGCCTAGAAGAGCTGCGCGCAGCCGGTGTT
>CALKBB010000360.1 GCA_937989795.1 uncultured Collinsella sp.
GCTCGATCGAAGCGACGAATGACCTGGTCGTCACCACATCGATAGGGATTAACGACACCTGAGCCGCGGTCGGCGGCGATACGCCCGACCAACTCGGGCGACAACGCCGCGGGAATGCGATCCATACGCGCCTTAATGGCGGCTGTCTGTTGATTGGTTGCCATGGCATGCTCCTTAAAAAGGGCGCGCAAACGGTTACAGCGTACTACCCACAACCTCGATTATGGCAAATATCGGCACCAAAAACGGCAGCAATGGCAGGGAGCGCGATTTTGCGATGAGACAGGCGGCGGCAAGGGCCAGGAGCGCAGCCGCAAACGCGACGATACCACCCAAGGGATCGAAGGTACAAAGGGCAAAGAGCGCCTTGGCGTCCCCCATACCAATGCCGGGAGCGTGGCGAACACGACGCCAAAGCGACTCAGTAAGCATAAGGGCAAGGTAGGCGATGGCAGCAAGACCGGCATGGTCAAGCGCCGTGTTAACGCCCTTGTCGAGCCAAACGCCTGCAAACGCCGCCACCGCACACGCGCCGGCAAGCTGATTGGGAAACCGTCGCTCACGGGCATCAATCGCCGCGCCGGCAAAGATGCAAATCCAAAACGGAATATAGACCATCTAACACCTCCTTGGGCAGCAGCTCAAACGCAAAAACCACCACAAAGGTGCCTGTCCCCTTTGTGGTGGTTTTAATCGTGGTTATTTGGCGCCTTGCATGACCTCGTCAAGGGTAACGCTGACGGCGTGCTGCGTCGGGACCCAGTCGACCTTCAGGAACAGCGCGGCCACCGTGATGGGGATATAGCTGAACATAAAGATCGGGAAGGTAAACAGGTTGGTCACCAGACGCCACTTTTGCGCGCAGTGAATGTGCTTGTACTCAAAGATGGTCGTGAGCAGCGCCAGGATAAAGAACGTCTGATACATCATGGCGAAGGTCATAATGAGCGAAGCGGCGCAGGCTTGCATCTCGACTTCGGTAGCCAAAAAGCCATGCGAAAGACCGCCCACGATGAGGAACGTCGCATTGGCGAGCATCGAGATCAGAGATAGCAACATACCCGGGGCGATCGTCATAAACATGTCGTAGGCGGCAAAGCGATGGTAGCGAAAGGTCGATTTGACCAGGTGCTTACCATACGTAAAGAACACCTGGTAGAAGCCCTTGGTCCAGCGCATACGCTGCTTCCAGGAAGCCTTAAACGTCACGGGCTGTTCGTCAAAGAACTCCGCCGGTGCATAGCCAATGCGAATGCCGTGAATGGCGCAGAACGTGGTGAACTGAATATCCTCGGTCAGCGTGTGGAACTGCCAGCCGTGCATGCCCTCGATAACACTGGCGGAGATAAGGTAGCCCGAGCCCGAGACGGCGCAGGACGTCTTGCAGATGTTGCGCGCGTTGTTGAGGAAGCGCGCCTCGCGCAGATACCACGTGGCGTTGGCCGCAGAGATCCACGAGCTGCCGAAGTTCTTGGAGTTACGATAGCTCGTGACCACATGGAAACCCTGGTCAAAAGCGTCGTTCATCTTGGAGACGTAATCGCGGGAGATGACGTTATCGGCATCGAAGATAAAGTAGCCTTCAAACGTATCGGGATACTCGTTAAGGATGCGGTCGAAGCCAAAGTCCATGACCCAGCTCTTGCCCTTGCGGGCAAGGTCATTGCGCTCATAAACGACAGCGCCCGCCTCGCGCGCGAGCTGCGCCGTGTTGTCGGTGCAGGCGTCGGCGACCACAAAGACCTCGATAAGCTCGGACGGATAATCCTGGTCCTTGATGGAGCGAACGAGGTTGGCGATCACAGCCTCCTCGTTATGCGCCGCGATAAAGAAGGCATAGCGGTGGAGTTTTTTGGCCTTGGGAGGCGCGACCTCGCCACGAAGAGCGCCAATGACAAAGAAGACCACCTGGTACAGAAAGCAGACCGTGAGCAGCGTGACGACAATCTGGTTGAAGATCACGATGGGTGTGTTGGTTTGTAAGAAGGCGAGCATGCAGGCTCCCAGCAACGCGTTACGTAAACAATCGTATATCTTACCGCAGGCTTACCGAGTTCAAGAAACCACCTAATACTGGCTAGGCTTCGAGCAGACCGAGCTGCGGGACAATTTCGTCACCGGCGGCAGTGCGGCCGAGCGAACGCGGGGCCAGGTCATCCAGAACCGCGGCAAGGTCCCACGGCAGCTCATCACGGCACTCAATGCGCTCTCCCGTCACGGGATGGTCGAACGCCACACGCCAGGAATGAAGGAACTGCCTGGTCAGACCCTGATCGGCGCGCGCGTCGCACTTGCCGTAGAGCGGATCGCCTACGCAGGCGTGGTTGATATGGCGCATGTGCACGCGAATCTGATGCGTGCGGCCCGTAAACAAGTGGCACTCGACGAGCGTATAGCCGTCGTCAAAACGCGTGGAATCAAAGCGCTCGAGCACCTTAAAAGTCGTGATGGCCTGGCGCGCAAAGGGGTCATCGGAAACCGCCATCTTCACGCGGTCGCGCGTCGATCGGGCAATACCAGTGTTGATAGTGCCCTCATCCATGGCGATGTGCCCGTGAACGAGCGTGATGTAGCGACGGTCGAGCGTGCGCGTGCGGATGAGATTTTGAAGCGCGCGCTGGGTGTCGTCGTCTTTTGCCGCGAGCATAAGGCCCGAGGTATCGCGATCCAGGCGATGCACGATGCCGGGGCGGTCCTCACCCTGCACGGTACCAAGATGATCGATGCCGCAGTGGTAGACCAGAGCGTTCGCAAGGGTGCCGCTCTCGTGGCCGTGGGCGGGATGGCACACCAGGCCGCGCTGCTTGGAGAGCACGATGAGGTAGTCGTCCTCGTAGCGGATATCGAGGGGAATGGCCTCGGGAATCACGTCGGTCGGATCGTGCGGCTCGGGCAAGTCGACCGAGATGCGGTCGCCGGCGCGCACAGCATACTTTTTTGACAGGCAGGTCTCGCCGTTGACGGCAACGGCGCCTCCCTCGATCAGATGCGCGCAGGCAGAGCGTGTGGGACAGCCATCGTTGGCGCCCAGATAGGCGTCAAGACGCTGACCAGCGGAATCGTCGGCAACAAGAATATGGATGTCGGCCATTAGCGCTCATTCCTTTCGCGAATCTTGCGGGCACGCTCCCCACGCTGCTTGGCTTTGCGTTTGGCGCGAGCCTCATCACGAGCGTTGAGTTCGGCGGTCGCATCGACCTCGCGAGCGGCGGGGAACATGTAACCGATGAGCGCCAGCACGACGCCGACCGTAATGCCGATATCGGCCACATTAAAAACGGGGAAGTCGATGAAGGTGGTGGCAATAAAATCGGTCACGAAGCCAAAGACAAGGCGATCGATAGCGTTGCCGACGGCGCCGCCCGCAACCATGGCCATGCCCACAACCTCAAGATGGGCGAGCTGGGGTGCACGAACGAGGTACACGGCAATAGCGATAATGACCGCCAACGCCAGCACGGCAAACGCGATGCCATGCCCCTCGCCCATGCTAAAGGCGGCTCCGATATTGCGGACAA
>CALKBB010000361.1 GCA_937989795.1 uncultured Collinsella sp.
CCGTCGCCAACCAGGCATCATCGCCGGCATTGGGCTTCACCCCTGGTGGCTCGCCGACGGCCGCTGCGGTCCCGCCGAAGTCAATCTACTTTGCGAAGTTGCTGCCCAAGAGCACTACATCGGCGAGGTGGGACTCGACTTTTCCGCGCGCTTTGCCGGAAGCGAACCGCTTCAAATACAGGCACTTGACCGGCTCTGCGATGCGCTCGTACAGTGCCCTCTTGCCGGGCGCGTGATGTCAATTCACGCCGTTCGTTCGGCAAGAACCGTACTGGACGTCCTCGAATCGCACGGATTACTCATCCCAAACCCCGACTCCCCCGTTATCATCTTCCACTGGTTTAGCGGTACTTCGGACGAATTCGTTCACGTGCGTAATGCAGGCTGCTATTTTTCCGTCAACGAACGCATGCTCGCGTCTAAGCGAGGACGCGAATACGCACGACAGATTCCACTCGATCGTTTGCTGCTCGAGACCGATGCACCGGCGGAGGCGAGCGCAGAAACAAGCGCGCAGTCGCTCATCAGATCGCTCACAGGGACCTCAGAACGCATCGCCTCACTCAAAAACTGTGACGCAAAGCGCATCGAATCGGCAGTTTTAACAAATGCACGCTCTGTTTTTGATCTTCGCTAACCCCTGTGTGCAAAAAATGCCAAATATGAGTACTGTTGCAAATCTAGTCACATTATTTTACGGCAAAATAGCATCATTATAATGCACAGCTGTTCATTATCAAGATGCTTTAAGGTGCTTAAAGTCATTTTTAGCAGGATTTAATCGCTCGAAGGCACCCAACTAGACCCTCAAAAGCTTGATTTTGCTGCAACTAAATTAGTGACAGTACTCATATTTGGTATTTTTTGCACACGGGGTCCCGGGGAAGCGACAATTCGACTCCCCGGGACTGTTCACCTATTCGGAAATCGGCGCTCCATGGCCCCAGGAGCCTTCCATGCCGCATACGGTCGAAGCAAACCCCGCCGCAAAGTCGAGCGCGCGCTCGATGGCCTCGGCACCATCCTCTCCACGCTTGGCGGAATCGAGATAGCACATCAGGAACGAAGTCAGGAACGAGTCACCCGCACCCATGGTGTCCTTCAAATCCGTTACCGGTTTAGCCAGTTGGCGGTAATAACGATCGCCATCATAGGCAATGCAGCCCTCAGCGCCAGCCGTTGCCGATACGAAACGCGGACCTAGACTCCTCACCCATGCCAGACGCTCGCGAATCTCATCCTCGCTCGCTGCGTCTGCCGCGCTAAAGAACGCGAAGTCAACATAGGGAGCAATCTGCTCGTAGTATTCGTCGGTCGAATCGTCCGAGAAGTCAAACGAAACCGTGATGCCCGCGGCCTTCAACTTGGGAAGTTCACGCTCGGTAAAGCAGTAGTTACCCGAGTGGACTACGTCGAACTGCTTCACGTATGCAAGGTCAAAGCGATCGAGCACATAGCGCGCATCACCACGGATGCCGCCCTCGTTAGACCCCAGAAATACACGATCACCATCGATCACAGTAACGCGTGCCGCGCCATTCTCGCCGATGAGCTGCTTGCATTTGGCTAGTTCAACGCCCTCATCCTCAAGACTCGCAATCACATGCTCAGCAGCAGCGTCATTACCAAAGATGCCCATATACGCGGAGCGCGCGGCACCACATTTCTTGGCATATACGGCAAAGTTCACCGCATTGCCACCCGGATACATTGTGTGGATATGTTCGTAGCGGTCGACGACGTTGTCGCCAAACCCCAATGCGCTCACGTTAAATGCCACGACGCCGCCCCTCTCTTATGCCAACGGAACCACTGCTGTGACAGCAGTACCACCCAGAATCTACGCAAGCTTCAGCAAATCGGGAAGCTGGTCGATAATCTTGTCCGCTGCATCCTGGCTAAAGCCAAAGCGCTCCTCGCGCTTGGCGATTACCGTCAGACCAGCACGCTTACCTGCGGTAATGCCATACAGAGAGTCCTCCACACAGCAACAGCGATCCGCAGGCAATCCCAAACGGTCTATGGCGTGCAGATAGATATCAGGATCGGGTTTGCTGCGCTTGAACTGCTCGCCCGAGACCAAAAACTCAAAGTAATCGCGAAGGCCGCAGGTACCCAGCACCTCCTCGATATTGTTGAGAGGCGACGACGATGCCAGCGCAACGCGAACCCCACGTTCTTTCAGCCCCGCCAGCGTCTCGGCAACGCCGGGGTTGAGCAGCTTTCTATAGTCGCAGGGATACGCACTCGCCCACACCTCATAGCGTGCCTCGGCAGCCTCGACGCTGAGCTTGCCCAAGCCCGCACGCTCATGCCAATCGACGAGCACCTGCTGAAAATCACGGTGCGATGAACCAACAATCGCATTAAGCTCGTCGCGCGTCACAGAAATCTGCAGGTAATCGATAAACTTCTCGAGTTCCTTTTGATAGTAAAACTCGGTGTCGACCAAAACGCCGTCCATGTCAAAGATAACGGCGTCGAACGGAAATGCGGACACGGCACCCTCCCTAACAAAAGGGCGCCCGCAAGCGGACGCCCGAACCATGCATTATCGGCGATTCTAGCCCAGTAGCTTATCCAGTGCCACCGCAATGCCGTCTTCGTTGTTATTGGCGGTCACCATCTGGGCTACAGCCTTAACCTCATCGACGGCGTTGTCCATGGCAACACCGGTGCCGGCCCACTCAATCATGGACTTGTCGTTCTGGCCGTCGCCAAACGATACGACCTCGCTGGCATCGATGCCGAGCTTGGGCAGGGCACCCTCGAGCGCACGGGCTTTGTCGATACCGGGCGCCGTGTACTCAAAGTACCAGTCGGCCGTAAACATGCCCGAAAGCGTCTGCTTAAAGGGCGCATACATCTCCTCGTAATGCGCCTGCAGGTAGGCCGGATCGCCCGCCGTCAGCAGCTTGTCCACGGGATAAGCATCAGCGACCTCGTGCAGGCTCTCGACCTCGCGAATCTTAAGATCGCACGCGTCGCGCTCATACTTGACGATATTCTTCTGCGAGCCGTCAGGCAGCGTGATCATGCAATGGTACGAGTCCTCGACGTGCAAATCGCGACCGAGCGAAATCATAGGAAGCACGTCAAAATTACGCAGGTGATCAATCAGGCGATGCAATTCGTCGGCAGGCATAGCCTGATCGAACAGCACCTCATCGGTCTGAGCGTCGACCACATGCGCGCCATTAAAGGCAACTAGCAGACCGTCATGGTTTTGAAGGTCGAGCTCCTGCGCCAAGGCGTGCAGCCCCCATGCGGGACGGCCCGAAGCCAAGATGAGCTTAATGCCCGACTCCTGCGCCGCGAGCAGCTTCTCGCGCGTACGCGGGCTGATG
>CALKBB010000362.1 GCA_937989795.1 uncultured Collinsella sp.
CGGCGGGCGTCTTGTAGAGCGTGCGGGGCAGAACCTCCCAGCCCTCTTCCCACAAGCGCTCGAGGCGCTCATCAAAGGTGCTATGGCATTTCTTATATTTTTTGCCGCTGCCGCACCAGCAGACGTCGTTGCGGCCGGGCACGGGTCCATTGTCAAACATGGCTAACTTCCTTTCATCCGCAGCTAGTATAGCCCACCCGCAGACCAGCTCATTTGGGGATGATTTTTCTAGGACGGGGATTAAATAATCATTAGGTACGCAATGATTATTTAATCCCCGTCCCAGAAAAATCATCCATGAAAGTTGCGGTGATATAGTTCCGATTTAAGCGGTTTAACAGCATAAACAGGAACTATATCACCGCAACTGATGGGGCGGGATGGCGGGCACTAGCTGCTGCGTGGTTTTGCTAGTAGCTCACCTGGCAGGGGATGCCGAGGGCTTGGACGCGCGCGGCAATGGCGTCGAGCACCTCGGGTGCCGCTTTAGCAAGGCCGGCGACCGGTGTCTCGCGCGCCACCGTGTAGTTAGTCGCCTCCTGCGGGCGAATGCGTTCGAGCGCCGCGAGCCAAGGGCCGACGTACTCCTCGCCGGTGTTATCGAGAGACTTGCCCCGGTACTCGCCGCTCAAAAACATCGTTTGGATAATAACGTGACCGTCAAAGCTCGCGAACGTTTCGATCTGGTGCTCTACATCGTAGGGGCCAACGGGCTGGTCGAGCAGCTGGATAAATGCCGGGTCGACCGTATCGAGCTTGAGGATGTTGTCGTCGACCATCATGAGCGCGTCGTGCACCTCGGGGCGGTCGGCGCGCGTGCCGTTGGAGAGCACGGCGATCTTGGAGTTTGGGGCAAGCTCGTCGCGCAGCGCGACGGCGCCGGCGATGGCCTGCGGAAACTCCGGTGCGGCGGTGGGCTCGCCATTGCCGGCAAACGTGATTACATCGGGCAGCTCACCCTCGATTGCCATCCCGTGCAGCTTGGCCTCGAGTGCATCGAGCACCACGCCGGCCGTGTTATACGGCTCGTGGCAGGGGCGCTCAGCGTTGAGGCCGTTCTCGCAGTAGATGCAGTCGAACGTGCAGATTTTGCCGCTCGCCGGCATCATGTTGACACCGAGCGAAAGGCCCAGGCGACGGCTGCGGACGGGCCCAAAGATGGGGCTGGCATTTAAAAACGTAGACATAGGCATATGCTCCTTGGGACAGTTGAGCTTAAGCATAGCATCGCCCTTCATGTGGGTTGCGGGTTTGGGCGCTGTTGTTTAGGCAGAAACCTTGCAATCGGGCGAGTTTTCGAAACCCTGTCATGAAAGGGTGCGAGCTGGGTACAGTAAACGCATTCATGTACACACAAAATGACGCCATCTGACCAAGCCGCACCCCGGCATGGCCTGGTGGTGTTGACGATGGGAACACAGTATGGATTTTACGGTCGAGAATGCGGGCACTACGATCGCCTGCCGCGAGTATGCCGGCCCGGTTGTATCGTCCGATGCACCCGCCTTGGTTTGCGTGCACGGTGCCTGCGTCGACGGCGTCTTTTTTGACGCCATCGCCCGCGAGCTCGCCTGTGACTATCGCGTCATTACCTACGACCGGCGCGGTTGCGGCGAGAGCGGCGACGCTGCAGACGGACGCTACGACCTCGCCGTCCAGGCCGCGGACCTGCAGGCCGTTATCGAGCATATTGGCACTCCGGCAAACGTGCTCGCGCACAGTGCCGGTACGCTGGTGACGCTGGAGCTTCTCCGTGCAAACCCCACCATAATCTCGCGTGCGATTCTGCATGACCCCGCCGTGACGGATGAGGGTGCCGGTCTGGGCGCGGCCCCGGTTTTGCTCGAGATGATCGCCGCGGGAAAGGTCTCCAGGGCATTACGGGCCTTCCTGGGCGCCATCGGCGATTCGGACCCTGAGGCCCCCAAGTTAACCGAGGCAGAAGCCAAGCATGCCCTGCGCAACGGCCGCAGCTTCATGGCAAACGAATACGGGATTACTATGACCTGCGTTCCCGATTGGGATAGCGTTCGTGCGTCAAAAACGGTGGCCGCCGTGCTCCTGGGCGAGCTCTCGATTGGCACGCCTCGCGAGGCGGGCACAAGGGTGGCGGCTGAGCTTTTGGACTGTCCACTCGTAATGGTTCCCGGCGCGCACAACGGCCTGCGCGATCGCCCGGGAGCGGCTGCCCAGACTGTCCTTGGCATCCTGGGGCTCTAACACCCGCAATAGCCAAAGCAGGCTTCATCCGCAAACGTTTCGGCATTGTTAACAAATGTGTTCAAAACCTCACGTCTGCGGCTTCAATCGCGCCGTCTGCCAACTCATAAAAATGTAACAGCATTTACGTGCTTACCTGCATCGGCAAGGTGTTACCCTTGTAACATTTGGAACCCACCGCTACCATGCGAAGCTATCGAAAGGGCCCCATATGCTCAATAATCACGAGGTCAATCTAACCGACGAGGAGGCTGCCGCCGAGGTCGCCCGCGTCGCGAAGACCTACCCCGTGGTGCGTTTGCTGTCGGCCGATCAGATTAAGAGCGAGCCTAACTGCCTGCTCGCCGGCGATCGCTGCCCTTGTCTGCGTCAGTTGAGTCTTGAGGCTTTGGCAGACTCCGATGAGGTGTCGGAGCAACTGCTCAACGATGGTGTTGAGTACCGCGCCCGCCTACGCCCTCTGAAGGTCGAGGGCGAGCCTCACGTCCTGCTGATGGTGCGCCCGATCGATGAGCAAGAGGCTGCAGAAGAGGACCTTGTCTACACCGACGTGCTGACGAGTGTGCGCAATCGCCGATATTACGAGGAAAAGCTCCGTAGCGCCCGCATGAATGCCGGCGTTGCGGTGATCGACCTTGATGATTTTAGGGTCTTCAACGATACGTGTGGCCGTCATGCCGGCGACCTTGCGCTCGGTGCTGTGGCGACGGCCATACGCAGCGGAATTCGTTCGACTGACGAGCTCGTACGCTATGGCTGCGACAAGTTTGTGGTCGTCATGCCCAATATTCCCTCCGATGACTTCACCCGTCGCCTGCATCAGGTGTCCGATGCCGTTCATGCCACGATTGTTCCGGGCCATGAGTACGTGAGCTTGACGGCATGTGTTGGTGGCGTTCGCATTCATGGCGAGACGGTCGATGAGGGCGTTGGCCGCGCTGTCCAGTTATTGAGCCGCGCTAAGGCAAAAGCCGGTACGGTCGTGACCGATGCCGATTCCATCGAAGCCTTCCAAAGCGAAAAGCCTTTGGTGCTTATTGTCGATGACTCCGAGATGAACCGAGCCATTCTCAACGAGATGCTCAAGGACGAGTGTTGCATCCTCGAGGCCGACAACGGTCGTACGGCGCTCGACATGGTCGACCGCTATGGCGATGAGTTGTCGCTCGTGCTGCTGGATATTGTCATGCCGGGCATAAGCGGCTTTGAGGTGCTGGCCGATCTGTCGCGCCGATCGGGTATCGACAATCTGCCTTTCATCATGATATCGAGCGAAGATTCCGATGATATGGTTCTGCGCGCGTACGAGCTGGGCGCCTCGGACTATATCAACCGCCCGTTTGACTCCCGTGTCGTGCGCCGCCGTGTAAGCAACACCATCCGCCTATACGCCAAACAGCGCCGCCTGACGAGCCTGCTGTCCCAGCAGTACAACGAGCGCGTCAAGAACAGTCGCATGCTCATCGACATCATGGCCGGCGTCATGGAGCTTCGCAATGGTGAGAGCGGCAGGCACGTTACGAATATCGAAAAGCTGACCGAGCTGCTGCTTGACTGTCTGGTTCAGCGTAGCGACACGATCTCCCTCGACAATGAGGAGCGCTCCACGATTGCCCTGGCTTCGGCGCTGCACGATATTGGCAAGATGTCGATTGACGATGCGATCCTCAACAAACCCGGGCGTCTTACGCCCGAGGAGTTCGAGATTATGAAGACGCATACCACGATCGGCGCCGACATGCTGCTCGAGCTGGGCCCCCATCACGTCGGCAATGCGCTTATGGAATATGCGTACCAGATTGCGCGTTGGCATCACGAGCGCTGGGACGGCAAGGGTTATCCCGATGGCCTTAAGGGCGACGAAATTCCCATTGCCGCACAGGTGGTTTCGGTGGCCGACGTGTACGATGCTCTGAAGAGCGTGCGCGTGTACAAGGACGCTATCCCGCACAAGGAGGCAATTCAGATGATCCTGGACGGTAAGTGCGGCACCTTTAACCCGCTGCTGCTCGATTGTCTGCTCGATGTGCAAGACCAAATTGCCGAGACGTTGGCACGCCCCGCTGACGTCGTCGCGTTTCCCACGATTTAGTTTGACCAAAGGAGTTTTTAATCCATGATTTCCATGCGTGAGGCGTATGAGAAGATCGGCGCCAATTATGATGACGCGTGCGCTCGGCTGATGGGCGAGGAAATGCTCGCCCGCTTTGCCCTCAAGTTTTTGGATGACGAGAGCATGGACAAGCTGGAGGCCGCCATGGCGGCGGGAGACGCCGAAGGTGCGTTTATGGCAGCGCACACGCTCAAGGGCGTGAGCCAGAACCTGGGATTCGATAATCTGTACGAGCCGGCGGTCGTGGTAACCGAAGCACTGCGTGGTGCCGATGCCGTTGACGGCGCTCGCGAGGGGATGCATGCGCTGCAGCAGCAATATGCGGCTACGATGTCGGCCCTGCGCGAGACGGCCGAATAAGAGCTTGCGAGCCTTGGGCTGCTTGCCGGCCACATATAGGTGAAAGGGCGCCCCGCCGGACCATGTGGCCGGCGGGGCGCCCTTATCTGTTATGCGGTTCGCGAACTAGCGGGTCTGCTTTACCTTGGCCGCCGCCTCGACAAACGACTTCCACAGGTTAAAGTCGGTCTCGAGCGTCTGCCAGGTGTACTCGGGATGCCATTGCACACCCAGACAGAACGGCTGGCCTTCGACTTCGATGCACTCGGGAACGCCGTCGGTTGCCTTGGCGACCAAGCGCGTGCTCTTACCCAGACGATCGACGCAGCAGTGATGTGCGGAGTTGGTCTGGATCAGCCTGTGCCCGCCAACCGCGCGCTCCAGCAGCGAGCCCGGCACGACCTCGACAGGATGCACAGGGTCGTTGAGCACGTGGGTATGGCGCCACTGCGTGCGGCCCTCGCGCGCGCCTAGGCTCGGCACGTCCATGCACAGGGTGCCGCCGGTGGCGACATTGAGCAGCTGCGTGCCTCGGCAGGTGGTAAAGAGCGGCTTCTTGGCGCGAAGTACCTCGTTAACCAGCTTAAACTCAAAACGGTCGCGAATCTCGCAGCACAGCGTGGGGTCGTAAGGACGCTCGTCGCCCCAGCGTTTGGGGTTGACGTCCGGGCCGCCGGGAATGGCGATGCCGTCGGCGATTTCCACGTAATGACGGATAACGTCGACGTCTTCGGTAATGGACATCTGCAGCGGCAGACCGCCGGCGGCAAGAATGGCGTCGACAAATACGCTCGCAATCTCCTCGTTGGGGGAGAGCGTCTCGCTCAAATAGGGCTTCGCTTCTTCCCAGCGTGGTGCGACCAGGATGAGCGGGCGGTCGGCGGGATCGACGCCGACGTGCGGAGTGTAGGACGATGAGGTGCGGGTTCCGATCATGGGTGCGGCTTTCGAATCCGGGTGGACATGGCACAGGGGTGGCGCGGGACAAACGTTACTGATGAATTTGCCCGCGTGGCAATTGGGCTAGTGGCCCTTAATGGAGTTGAGGAAGTCCTGGGCGCGCTTGGTCTTGGGGTGGTCGAAGAACTCGTCGGGTGTGCCGGTTTCCACGATCTGGCCGTCGGCCATAAACACGACGCGGTCGGCCACGCGGCGGGCGAAGTTCATCTCGTGCGTGATGACGATCATCGTCATGCCCTGCTGGGCCAGACGGACCATGACCTCGAGCACCTCGTTGATCATCTCGGGGTCCAGCGCGCTTGTGGGCTCGTCAAAAAGCATGGCCTTGGGTTGCATGGCAAGCGAACGTGCGATGGCTACACGCTGTTGCTGGCCGCCCGAGAGCTGTGCGGGCACCTTATCGGCCTGCTCGGCAACGCCCACGCGGCCCAGCAGGTCCATGGCGCGCTCACGAGCTTCCTCCTTGGAGACGCCCAGCACATCGACCGGTCCCAGCATGACGTTCTG
>CALKBB010000363.1 GCA_937989795.1 uncultured Collinsella sp.
TGTAGAGCAGGAAACTTTACCCGCGGACCCCGCCGGGAATAGCAAAAGGGCGACCCCTTAGGAGTCGCCCTTGTTGAGCTGATTATGTACGGCTGTTACTCGGCGTCGTGGTGACGGCGGGGCTTGCGGCCTCCATTGTCACCGGGACGGCGCGGACGGTCGTTGCGCTCGGAGCGCTCGCGACGCGGACGCTCACGACGCTGGAAGTGCTCGCCGTCGCCCTCGGAGGCACCCTCAGCACGTGCCGGGGCCTCGGGCTTATCGAGACGATCGAGCGAGATCTTACCGCGATCGTCGACCTCGATGACGACGACCTTGACCTCGTCGCCCACGTTGAGGACATCCTCGACCTTCTCCACGCGGCCCTTGGCGACGCGGGAGATGTGCAGCAGGCCGTCCTTCCCGGGCAGCAGGTTCACGAAGGCGCCGAAGGGCTGGATGGAGACCACGCGACCGGTGTACTCCTCGCCCGGCTCGGGAACCTTGATGATGAGCTTGATACGCTCGACAGCCTGGTCGACGGACTCGCCGGTGCCGCCGACAAAGACGGTACCGTCCTCCTGGATGTCGACCGAGGCGCCGGTCTCGTCCTGGATGCCGCGGATGACTTTGCCGCCAGAACCGATAACGTCGCGGATCTTATCGGTCGGAACCTGGATGGAGACGATGCGCGGAGCGGTGCTGCGCGTGGTGTGGCGCGGCTCGGGGATCACATCGAGCATCTTCTGCAGGATGAAGGCGCGACCCTCCTTGGCCTGCTGCAAGGCGCGGGCCAGGATGTCGAAGGTAAGACCGGTGGCCTTGTTATCCATCTGCAGAGCGGTGATACCCTCGGTGGTGCCGGTGACCTTAAAGTCCATGTCGCCCAGGAAGTCCTCGAGACCCTGGATGTCGGACAGGACCACGGTCTTGCCCTCCTCCTGGATCAGGCCCATGGCGATACCGGAGACCGGGCGCTTAATGGGCACGCCGCCGTCCATAAGGGCGAGCGTGGAGCCGCAGGTCGAAGCCATCGAAGAGGAACCGTTGGACTCCATGACCTCGGAGACCACGCGGATGGCGTAGGGGAACTCGTTCTCGTCGGGGAGCACCGGAAGCAGGGCGCGCTCGGCAAGGTTGCCATGACCGATCTCGCGGCGCTTGGGGCTGCCCATGCGGCCGGTCTCGCCGGTGCAGAACGGCGGGAAGTTGTAGTGGTGCATGTAGCGCTTGCCCTCGGTGGGCTCGATGGTATCCAGACGCTGGCCCTCGTTGAGCATGCCGAGCGACAGGACGGAAAGCACCTGGGTCTGGCCACGCTGGAACAGACCAGAGCCGTGAACGAGCGGCAGGTAGTTATCCTTCACCATGATGGGGCGAATCTCATCGGCGGCACGGCCGTCGACGCGCTCACCGGTCTCGACGACCATGGTGCGCATGGCCTTCTTCTCGAGCTTCTTGAGCGCCACGGGGATCTCGCGCTCCCAAGCGGCCTGCTCCTCCTCGGTGAACTCGGCACGGATGGACTCCTTCAGAGCCTCGACCTTGCCGATACGGGAGAGCTTGTCGGCGTCGCGAAGGGCGGCTGCCATCTCGTCGTAGTGGGCGAAGATGCGCTCCTGGACCTCCTCGACGGGCTGGTCGAGCGGGTACTCCTTCTTGACGATGGGGCCGTTGACCTGCTCCCACTCGGCGACGAACTCGTGTTGAGCCTGGCAGAAGGCAGCAAGGGCTTCCTGGCCAAACTTCATAGCGGCGAGCATATCGTCCTCGGAGATCTCCTCGGCGCCGGCCTCGACCATCGAAATGAAGTCGGCAGAGCCGCCCAGCTCCAGGTCCAGGTCGGAGTTCTCGCGCTCCTCATAGGTGGGGTTGACGATAAACTCGCCGGTCTCCACGTTGCGGCCAATGCGCACGCAGGCAAGCGGGCCCTCGAAGGGCACGCCGCCGAGCGTCATGGCCAGAGAAGCACCCATGACGTTGATGACGTCGAAGGGGTTGACCTGGTCGGCGACGAGCGAGGTAGCGACGATGTGCACCTCGTTGCGGAAGCCGTCCGGGAAGCTCGGGCGAATCGGGCGGTCGATCATACGGGCCGTGAGCGTGGCCTTCTCGCTGGGACGGCCCTCACGCTTGAGGTAGCCACCCGGGATGCGGCCGGCGGCGTACATCTTCTCGTTGAAGTCGACGGTCAGCGGGAAGAAGTCGTAGTTCTTGCGCTCCTTGGAGACGACCACGGTGTCGAGCATCGTGGTATCGCCCTGCTTGACCAGACAGGCGCCGGTGGCCTGCTTGGCAAGCTCGCCGGACTCAAAGGTGTAGGTCTTGCCGTACAGCTCAAAGGTCTTGGATACGAGTGTCATTGTTCTCCTTTACCCCACAGGCCCCTTGCCTGCGGGCTTCTCATGTGACGCGGGCCCCCTGCCCCCGCCACGCTTCAGAGCGTGATTGTTCACGCCCTTACACAAAAAGAGCGCCCCGCTGCGCAGGACGCTCTTAGCATGTACAAATCCTTACTGGATGTTGTCGCGAATGCCCAGAGCCTTGATGAGCTCACGGTACTCGACGATGTCGTTCTTCTTGATGTAGGAGAGAAGACGACGACGACGGCCGACGAGCATGAGCAGGCCACGACGGGTGTGGAAGTCCTTCTGGTGGGACTTCATGTGCTCGGTCAGCTCCTTGATGCGCTCGCTCAGGATGGCGACCTGAACCTTGGGGTTGCCGGTGTCGACCGGGGTGTTACCGAACTGGGCAGTCAGCTCCGCCTTGCGCTCTTTGGAAACAGTCATTGTTTCACCTTTCGTTTTACGTCGCCCGCGGGCGACTCAATTCGCCTCGGACTGGGAAGCCGCCGGTGGAGCGAGCAACCAAGGTCGAGGTACCAACATGTCGGTATGTTACCACAAGCAGCCTGTGCCTGCGCATCATCACCGACCCAACATGAATTCCATCGCACGGAGCCGCTGGTCGGTGTGCGTCGCAGCCCAAACATGCGAAAGCCCCAGCAAAAAGGCTGCGGTATGGGGGTCGATCCTCTCGGCCATGAGCGCATCGAAGGTCATGGACATGAGGGCGCGCAGCCATGCGACCTCGCCGGTCGACACCAGCTCGGCACCCGGAACGCTCGACGCGCACGACCCGCACAGAAGCCCGCCGGCTTGGGCCGAAAAATGCGAGAGCATGGGACCGCCGCACGAGACACAAGCCGAGAAATCGGGTCGGTAACCAACGTGCGACAGCAGTTTAAAGACAAAGGCCGCCACGAGCAGGTCCATGTGTGCCGAATCGAGCCCGCTACCGACAAGCGTGAGCGCCCGCTGCGTAATGGCAAAGGTAAATGGATCCTCGGCATCCTCGAACGAGCACACACGCGCAACCTCGGCAATCGCGCTGGCGGCACAGGTCGTCTCGTAGTCAGGAGCAGCACCGAGCGGCGCCTCAATAAGCTCCGCCTGAGAAACAACGTCGAGCGAGCGGCCATGCGCCAATAGCATATCAACGGTGCAGAAGAGCTCGCAGCGGGCCGCAAGGCGACCGCCAGGCTTACGTGCGCCCTTAGCCACGGCACGCACCTGCCGACCCCGCTCGTCAAGCATCGTCAGGATCAGGTCCGTCTCTTTGAGCTTGGTTTTGTCGAGGACGAGCACCTTCGTGCGATATGTCCGGGAGCCTGCCATGCGCGCCGTGCGTCCTTAGTCCTCGGCGTTGTAGCCAAAGCGGCGAATCTGGGCCTCATCGTCACGCCAGCCGGCCTTGACCTTCACGTCCAGCTCCAAAAAGACCTGCGTGCCAAAGATGCGCTCAAGATCGCGACGGGCGTCGATACCGATACGCTTGATCATCTCGCCGCCCTTGCCGATGATGATGCCCTTTTGGCCCTCGCGCTCAACGTAAATGGTGGCGTGGACGCGCAGCACCTTCTTGGTCTGCTCGAGCGCATCGCAAATTACGCCAACGGAGTGAGGGATCTCGTCGCGGGTACGGCGCAAGACCTTCTCGCGCACAAACTCGGCAACGAGCGTCTCGTCGGAAGCGTCGGTACCCATGTCCTCGGGGAACCAACGCGGACCCTCAGGCAAAAAGCGCACAACGGTCTCGATAAATGCATCGACGTTGAAGTTCTTGACCGACGACGTCACGATCTCGTCGTCATATTCCATGAGTTCGTGGGCTGCCTTAAGCTGCTCCATGACCTGTGCGGGGTCGGCCTCGTCGGCCTTGGTGAGCACCAAGACCTTCTTGCAGCGGGCGCATCTGACGCGCTCGGCAACCCAGGCGTCTCCCCTGCCGATAGGTTTGGTGGCATCAATCAAAAACGCGACAACATCGACATCGTTCAGCTCGAACAACGCGCTCTTGTTGAGCTCGGATCCCAAGCCGTCCTTGGGCTTATGAATACCCGGGGTATCGACAAAGACCAGCTGGTAGCCGGGGCGGTTAACCACGGCGCGCATGCGGCGGCGGGTCGTCTGGGCCACCGGCGAGGTAATGGCGACCTTTTTGCCATAGCAGGCGTTGAGCAGCGTGGACTTACCGGCGTTGGGACGACCGACCAGGGCCACAAAGCCGCTGCGGAAACCGGGCTCCACATCGCCAAAGCCCAGAGACGTCTCGTCCTCGTCACATAGGGCATCGAGCTCCTCGTCGCTCATACCCTCAAACGGGTCGAATTCCTCGACCCCGTCAAGCAAATCGGCATCCTCGACCTCATCCAGAACCTCGTTGTCCAGAACCTCATCGGTAGGCTGCATATTGTCGGACATGAAAATCCCTTTCTAAATAAAGCCGAGCGCGTGGGCAAATACGAGCAAGCCCACAATCGCGGCGGTGATGGAAAGTACATATACGGAGGCGGCGGCAATATCCTTCGCACGCTTTGCCAACGGATGGAGCTCCTGGGTCGCCAGATCGACAATCGCCTCCATGGCGGTGTTGCACAGCTCGCTGTGAATCACCAGGCCGCAGCAGATGATAATCGTGGCCCACTCGGCAATGTCGAGCCCCACAATGCAGCCGGCAATGACGGTGCACACGCCCGCAGCGAGCATGACCTTAATGTTGCGCTCGGTCTTGACGGCGGTGACGAAGCCCTCCGTAGCGTAAGAAAACGACTTTAAGAAGGACGGATGGTCCTTGTTCGATCCGGGAATCATAGACGGCTCCTAGTCGTGGGCATGATTGGTTATGGGGCCAACGTGGACCAGTTTGGGGTCCTCGCCGCGCTCGAGCGCCAGATCGCGCAGGATGGCGTCCTCGCGGGCCTCCATGACCTCGGCCTCGTCGTCCTCGATATGGTCATACCCCAGCAGGTGCAGCATGCCATGAACGAGCATCAGGCGGCACTCGTCGGCAGGGCTATTGCCAAAGCCGGGGGCCTGACGGGCAATGACCTGCGGGGCCAGGATGATATCGCCGAGCTCAATTGTCTCGTCGGCAGGAATATCCTCGTCAAAGGCCGAGTCGCATTCAAACGAGAGGACATCGGTGGTGCGGTCGATACCGCGCCACTCGTGGTTGAGCTCGTGCATCTCGTCCTCATCGACATACGAAAGGGAAATCTCGACTTCACGCTCAACGTCCTCGGCGGCAAGCACGACCTCGCAGATGTGCTCCACCTCCTGCGCGTCGAGCAGCGTATCGAGTTCGGCATCGTTGCTGATCAATACACTCAACGGGACTCCTTTCGGTCACGTACGCATTTCTCGCGCACATCATCATAAGCATCGTATGCCTCGACGATACGCCCCACCAAGGCATGGCGTACCACGTCGGCACGCTCGAGGTGCGAAAATGCGACATCGTCGACACGGCCCAAAATCTGCTCAACGTCGGCAAGACCGCCGCGACGACCCACCAGATCGCGCTGGCTGAGGTCGCCGGTAATCACAAACTTGGAGTTAAAGCCCAGGCGCGTCAGGAACATCTTCATCTGCTCGGGCGTGGTATTTTGAGCCTCGTCGAGCACCACGAAGGCATCGCTCAGCGTGCGGCCGCGCATGTAGGCAAGCGGGGCGATCTCGATCACGCCGCGCTCCATAAGCTCATCGGTGCGCTCGCGATCCATCATGTCAAAAAGGGCGTCGTAGAGCGGACGCATGTAGGGATCGATCTTTTCCTCGAGGGTACCGGGCAAAAAGCCCAGGTTCTCCCCCGCCTCGACAACCGGACGCGTCAGAATCAGGCGACCCACCTCATGACGCTTGAGCGCGGCAACGGCGAGCGCCATGGCAAGATAGGTCTTACCGGTACCGGCAGGACCCAGGCCAAACGTGATGGTATGCGAGCGGATGGCATCTACATAGCGCTTCTGGCCGAGCGTCTTGGGGCGAATGACGCGACCGCGATACGAAAGCAGCACGTCATCGCGAAGCGACGTAGCCTCGTGCTCACCGTCGCGCAAGACGGCCAGGCAGCGAGAGACATCGTCGGCAGAAAGCGTGCGCCCGGCGGCCGCCTCGCGAAAAGCATGGTCGAAAAAGCGCGCCACAAGCTCGACCTCGTCCGGGTCACCGCTCACGGCGATGCTGTCGCCACGGGCGACCACGTGGGCGCGAACCAAGCTCTCCAGCGCACGTAGGACGCCGTCGCCGGCACCCAAAACGCGCGAAGGATCAATTCCCTCGGGAACGGTAAGTCTAATCTTCGAGGCTTCCATGAACCTCCCTGCGTGCATGGACCAAGCCGGAATCATCGACTCCGATGATAGCAACATCGAGCAGGCACGGGGCTGTGAGTCCACGGGTATCGTCAAGACGGGCATGATGGAACGAACCGAGCGTCAGGTTGTCGCCATACTCAAGCACGGCGCGCTCGACGGTGCCCACGCGGCGGCGAGCGTCGGCAATGGCAAGCTCCTGCGCCGCGGCTCGCATACGACGACTGCGCTCGGCCATAACCTCGGGCGGCACCTGGTCGGGCATGCCGGCAGCAAGGGTACCGGGACGCTTGCTATAGCGAAACACGTGCATACGCGAAAAGCCCACGCGGCGGCACAGCGCCAGCGACTCCTCAAACTCCTCGTCCGTCTCGCCGGGAAAACCGACGATGACGTCGCACGAAAGTGACGCCTGGGGCAAGTTGGCGCGAATCATGCGCACCGTCTCCTCGAAGTCCTCGGCGCTATAGGGACGGCCCATGCGATGCAGTGTCCTTGTGCAGCCGGACTGCACGGGCAGGTGCAAAAACGGGGCGATGCGCTGCGGATAGCGCGCCATGACCTTAAGCAGGGACTCGGAGATATCCATGGGCTCGACCGAGGAAATGCGCACATGCGGAATGGATGTGCGCTCCATGATCGCCTCGAGCAGCTCATCGATCTCGACATGTTCATCAGTCGCGCTCTTGCCATCGTAGGCGCCCAGGTTCACACCCGTCAGCACCACCTCGGGCACGCCGGCCTCCTGGGCCTCGCGAACCTGCTCGAGCACGGACTCGACCGGCACGGAGCGCTCGGGGCCGCGGGCCTTCCACACAATACAATAGGTGCAACGATGGTTGCAGCCGTCCTGAATCTTCACGCCCAGACGCGAGCGACCGAGTGCGTCGACAACCTCGCCGTCGCTGCAGGCGGGAACGTTATCGGACTCAACGCCCAGCACCTCGCAGACGCGTTCGGCGACATCGATCTTGGACGGCTCGGCGATCACGCGGTCCGAAAGCTCCAGAAGCTCCTCGGGGTGCAAATTGACCACGCATCCGGTCACGACCACATAGGGCTCGTTTAGATAGGCCAGTGCATGGCGAACGGCCTTACGGGTCTTGGCCTCGGCCTCGCCCGTAACGGCACAGGTGTTAATGACGATCAGCTCGGCATCCTGAGGCTCCACCATCGCAAAACCCAGGCGCATAAGATCGGCAGTGATACGGTCGGACTCAACCCGGTTGACACGGCAGCCGAGGTTGACGACAGAGATATGAGGTGCGAGCACGCGGGCTCCTTAATCGAGGATGTCGTCGAGAGCGCTCTTGATGCGATCGGTTACCGACTTCTTACCGGAAGCGACGTCATCGCCCATCTCGTCGGCAAAAGCGCGAAGCAGCTCGCGCTGCTTGTTGGAAAGGTTCGTGGGAACGACCACGCGCAGCTGCACGACCAAGCGGCCACGCGAGCCGCCACCGCCGATACGGGGCATGCCGTAGTTGCCAACGCTTACGGTGTCGCCGTACTGTGCACCAGCAGGGACCGTCACCTTGACGACCTCATCGGGCATAATGCCCTCGACCTCGATCTCGCAACCGAGCGCGGCCTGAGCAATCGAGATATCGCTCACCAAGTACAGATCATCGCCATTACGCTTAAAACGCTCGTGGTCGGCGACACGCACGTTGACGATCAGGTCGCCCGAGGGCTCGCCACGAAGACCAGCCTCGCCAAAGCCACTCACGCGCAGCTGGCGACCGGTCGAAACGCCGGCGGGAATATCGATGTCGATCTTTTCGTGCGAAGGCGTGCGGCCCTGACCGTCGCAGGTCTCGCAGGGATGGTCGATGACCGTGCCCTCGCCATGGCAGTCGGGACAAGGCGAAGAGGACTGAACCTGGCCCAGGAACGAGCGCTGGACCGTCGTGACATAGCCCGTGCCGTGGCAGCGGCTGCACTGCTTTTCCTGTGCGCCCTCGGCCCTACCGGTGCCGTTGCAATCCTCGCAGGGAGCAAGGCGGTCATAGCTGATCGTCTTTTTGCACCCGAGCGCCGCCTCCTCAAGGGTAACCGAAAGGGAGATGGCCATATCGCGGCCGCGACGACGCTCGCGGCGATTTCGGGCGCCACCGCCAGCACCGCCGCCAAAGAACGACGAGAAGAGGTCGTCCATGCCCATGCCGCCAAAGATATCGTTAATGTCGACATAGCCGGAGCCACCGGGGCCGTCCGCGGTGCCGTAACGGTCGTAGTTAGCACGCTTCTGCTCGTCGGAAAGAACGGAATAGGCCTCGTTGAGCTCTTTGAACTTGGCCTCGGCCTCGGGGTCGTCCGAAACGTCCGGGTGTACGGTACGGGCCTTCTTTAGAAACGCGCGCTTAATCGTCCGCGCATCGGCATCCTTGTCGACGCCAAGTACCTCGTAGTAATCCCTATTTTCCGACACGACCGAATCCTTCCGACTTTCATTATTGTCACAGTGCGTCCTATACCCAAGCTGGGCCGGCCGCAAACAGAGGGGTTGATGTTATTGCATTGCGTAGGGCGAAAGCATGGCACGCTGCGAGCAGCTCGCAAACCAAACCGACACGAGCGCAAACATAAATCCGTTGGCAAAACCGTTGGCAAACTGCATCGCGCCGCGCTTCCACCACAGCAGGCTGCGGTGCAGCACGCCGTCCGAGACCACCATAAATAGGCCCATGGCAAACGGAATAAAGCACATCACGGCAAAGGCCGAGAACACGCCCGAGATGGCCGACAGCACCAAAAACGGCGCCACGATGCCCATCAGGTAAAAACCGGTACGAGCCTTACCTTCCAGGCGCTCGGCCTCAACATGGGCGCGACCGACCAAATCGCCACCCGAGGCACCGTTGGTGCCTGCATGACCCATGCCGCCAATACGGACCTCGTCGCCATCGTGCGTACCGGCAGGAAACTCAATCGTCTGCTCGGCGGTCACACGGACACGGCCGCTGCCGCCGCAATCGGGGCAGGGGTCGGCGACGACCTTACCGGAACCGCCGCACTCGGGGCAGACCGACTGAAACGTGCCGGCACCGAACAGGAAGGACAGGTCGACATCGATGTGGCCGCGACCACCGCAGCTCGGACAGGTATGTGCATGCTCGGACGAAACAGAACCCGAGCCGCCACAGTGGCCACAGGTATCGAAGCGCGTATAGCGGACGGTCTTGCGGGCACCGCCCTTGGCCTCCTTGGCGTCGAGCTTGATATCGACGACCACGTTGGCGCCGTTCTCGGGATTGTAGGCAGCCTGCCCGCGACGCGGCTGGCCCCAGGCGCCACCAAAGGGAAAGCCGCCCTCAAAGGGATTGCCATAGCCCGCGCTACCGGCGTAGCCGCCGCCATAGGGAGAAGCCGTAGGAGCGCCGGCGAAGGGATTGCCCGAGCGCATGGCGTCGTAGCGCGCACGCTTCTGCTCGTCCGAAAGCACGGCATAGGCCTCGGAAACCTCTTTGAACTTTTCCTCGGCATCCGGTTCTTTGTTGACGTCCGGATGGAGCTTGCGGGCCTTTTGCTGGAAGGCCTTCTGTATATCACGCGAGGTGGCGTCCTTGGAGACACCCAAAATCTCGTAGTAATCTTTTTCGTTCATCGTCGCCATGCGCGGCAACCTCCTGCTCACAGCAGCGTATATATTGCGGTAATTCTACCCGAGCGGCCTAGGCTAGACCCCAAAACAGCTCGAACAGCACATTTCCATCGAGCCAGCCCAAGTGGGTGGGCGCTAAACGAGCACGGACGCGACCTGCGATAACGTCTTTCGAGGCGACACGCTCCGCATGTCCTTCAATATGATCGGGCACCCAAGTGGCAAGGCCCAACTCGAGCGCACGGTCACAGGCCGCCGCCAACTCATCTGCAGCGATCACGTTTGCCGAGCGAACCAACAATTCGGACCCAATGCCACGCGTCATGCGGCAGGCAAGCATCAAATCCTCGGCCGCCGCCTCGCGCTGCGACAGATACTCGGCATCAAACGTCGTCGCGGCATCGTCGCGTTGTACCAGA
>CALKBB010000364.1 GCA_937989795.1 uncultured Collinsella sp.
CCATGGTATGGCGGCTATGAGCGTGTCTCCATCTTGGCGTGGCACTTGGGGCAGGTGACGCGGATCTTGCCCTTGCCCTTGGGGACGGAGAGCATCTGGCCGCAGTTGGGGCACTTGAGGTATGCCGTGGTCTTGCGACCCTTCCACATCTTCTTGGCCGTTCGCTTGGCGCGCTCAAAGTCTTCCTTGCTGGTGCCGGCCGCGCGCGAGGCGTTGGAAGCCGCAGTCCCGCCGCCTAAGCTGGCGACGAATTTGCCCAGGCAGGGGACGTTGGCGGTCGCGGCAACGAAGGAATCATTTTCCTTGCGGCGGGCGTCGATGTTTTTGGACAGGCCACGCAGCACGCCGAGTACGATGACGGCGATGGCGATCCAGCTGAGCCACTGGATGCGGGCTATCGATCCGATCATCGCGATGATGATGCCGGCAAAACCCATTACGATGGTGAGTTCATCGGCGCCATTGCGACCCTTCATAAAGTCATTCATGCAAATTGCCTTTCGTTCGATATGCTGCACGCCTTTATACCCGATTTAGAGCAAGGGGGACAGGTTAATCTGCACCAATGTGGTGCAAACATACCTGTCCCCGGAACACCAAGACGGTGCAAAGAAGTCTGTTTCCAATGCCCCAATTACTTGGAGAGCTTGTCGACGACGCGTTCGATCTCGGCGAGCTTGGCGGCTTTGAGGTCTTCGTCGCCCGATTCGATTGCCGAAGTCACGCAGCCCTCGATATGTGCCTTGAGCACATCGGCGTTAATGCGCGCGAGGAGCGCCTGTGTGGCCATGAGCTGCGTGGAAATATCGACGCAATAGCGGTCCTCATCGACCATCCGCAAGATGCCGTCGATCTGGCCGCGTGCCGTCTTGAGCATGCGGGTCACCGATTTGTGGTCTGCCATCATGGCGGGTCCTCGTTTCTGGTCGATGGGGTCGAGTGCTTCTGGTAGCTGCTACGCGGCGGTCACGGACAGGGCGTGGAACTTCTCGCCCGCGGCCTCGACGGCGGCGGCGAGCTGCTCGGCGGTCACGGTGTCGGCGCACTCCACCTGGACGGTCTGCGTCTCGTGATCGGCGTCGGCGTCGGTCACGCCGACCACGTTGAGCAGTGCCGTCTCGACAGTGGCGTCGCAGTGGCCGCACATGAGGCCGGAAGTTTTGATTGTGTAACGCATGGGTATTCCTCTCTGTTGTGTCGGCTTTCCCAGCCACCCGACCTTGACCTTCAAGCCGTCGCTCGCGTACCAAAGTACGCGTCGCTCCTCTTTCAGGTCAATCTCGGGCACCTGGAAAACCCGTTCTAAATGGACTTAATGGTGAGCCTATTTTGCCACTTTAGGCTTAAAGGATTTTAGGCGCAGCGCATTGCTTACGACGCAGACGCTCGACAGGCTCATGGCCGCGGCGCCAAACATCGGCGAGAGCTGCCATCCGGTGAGCGGGAAGAACACGCCCGCGGCGAGCGGAATGCCGATGCCGTTGTAGAACAGTGCCCAGAACAGGTCCTGCTTGATGTTGCGGATCGTCGCGCGCGAAAGCTCGATGGCCCGCGCAACATCCATGAGGTCGCTGCGCATGAGCACCACATCTGCCCCTTCTTTGGCGATGTCGGCGCCGGTGCCGATCGCAAGGCCCACGTCGGCGCGCGCCAGGGCGGGGGAGTCGTTGATGCCGTCGCCCACCATGGCGACCTTGCTGCCCGCATCCTGCAGCTCGCGTACGTGGCGCTCCTTGTCGGCGGGGAGGACGTCGGCGATGACCTGCTTGCTGTTCAGTCTCACGCGGCGGGCGATTGCTTTGGCCGTCACGCGGTTGTCGCCGGTGAGCATGCGCACGTCGACGCCGAGCGAACGCATCGCGGCGATGGCCTCGGCGCTCGTCTCTTTGACCTCGTCGGCCATGGCGATGGTGCCGACGAGCTCGCCGTTCTTGGCAAAGAACAGTGGCGTCTTGCCTTCGGCGGCGAACTGTTCGGCAAGGCCGGAGGGCACCTTCGCGCCCAGCTCGTCCATCAGGCGTACGTTGCCGGCTGCAATGACGTTTTGCCCCTCGCGCGCCGTAACGCCACGACCGGGCACGGCGGCGAAGTCCTCGACCATGCGCGCGACAATTCCGCGCGCCTCGCACTCGGCCATAATCGCCTCGGCCAGCGGGTGCTCGCTTGAGTGCTCCAACGCGGCGGCCAGCTTGAGCAGCGCCTTTTCGCTCATGGCGGGCGAGCCGTCGGCGCGCGTGGCTACCACGATATCGGTCACGGCGGGCTTACCGCGGGTGACCGTGCCCGTCTTATCGAGCACCACGGTGCCCACGCTGCGCAGATTCTCCAGCGACTCGGCGCTCTTGAACAGAATGCCCATCTCGGCGCCCTTGCCGGTGCCTACCATAATGGCGACGGGTGTGGCCAGGCCCAACGCGCACGGACAACTGATCACCAGTACGGCCACGGCGGAGGTGAGTGCCTCGTTTATGCTGCCGGTCAGTGCCATCCACACCGCAAAGGTCACGGCCGAGATCACGAACACCACAGGCACGAACACGCCGGCGACCTTGTCGGCCATGCGGGCGATGGGCGCCTTGGTGGCGTTGGCGTCCTCGACGAGTTTGATGATCTTGGCGAGCGACGTGTCGGCGCCCACGCGTGTGGCACGGAAGGTAAACGACCCGGTGCGGTTGACGGTGGCGGCGTTGACGGTGTCGCCGGCGGTCTTTTCTACGGGGATGGACTCGCCGGTGAGCGCACTCTCGTCCACGGCCGAGCTGCCCTCGAGCACCACGCCATCGACGGGGATGGACTCGCCGGGGCGCACGCGCAGGACCTGGCCGGGAAGGATGCTGTCGACGTCGACGGTGGTCTTGCTGCCGCCCTCTGCCACGACGGTCGCGGTCTTGGGCGCCAGGTCGATCAGTGCCTCGATGGCGCCGCCAGTTTTGGACTTGCTGCGCGTCTCAAGGTATTTGCCCACGGTGACCAGAGACAGGATCGTGCCGGCGCTCTCAAAATAGAGGTTGTCCATGCTCGTCATCATTGCCTCGTGCACCTGACCCGCGGCTAATTGGTCGGCCATGATGAACATGGCGTAGAGCGACCAGGCGATGGAGGCGGTAGCGCCCACGGCAATAAGGGCGTCCATGGTGGGCGCGCCGTGTGCGAGCGATTTAAACCCGTTGATAAAGTACGCGTCGTTGACGTAGACGATGGGGATGAGCAGGACGAGCTCGGTGAGGGCGAGCGTCATGCTGTGGGTATGGTCGGTGAAGACACCAGGCAGCGGCCAACCAAGCATGTGCCCCATGCCTATGTAGAACAGTGGGATAAGGAATGCGATCGAGACGATGAGGCGGGTGCGCATGGCAGAGGCGGCGGCCTCCAATTTTTTGGTGGGCGACTCCATGTGGGCGGCGCCGGACCTGGCTTGCGTGCTGCCGTTTGAGCCGGCGGCACCGGTGCCCGCATCGACGGGTGAGGCCGAGTAGCCCGCGCGGTCGACGGCGGTGCAGATATCGTCGGGGGAGACCTGCGCGGGGTCGTAGTCGACCATCATGGAACCGGCGAGTAGGTTGACCGCGACGTTCTCGACGCCGTCGAGCTTGCTCACAGCACGGTCCACGTGCGCCTGGCAGGCGGCGCATGTCATGCCGCCCACGTCGAACTTATCTTGAGCCATGGCTTCTCCTTTCCGTGATTCGGTGTTGGAATTGTTAACCTGCCGATACTATACACCCATACCCCCTGGGGGTGTGTAGTACAGAAATAATATATGAGATTTCGTTACAGATGAGGATGGATGGTTGGCCGATGGACCGTCCCAACCAACCATCTCAATCTGTAACATCTAGCAGGGAAAATGATCTCTAACTGTTACAGATTGAGACAATTGGCCCAGACTCGCCTCGTCCGCCTCGTCATCTGTGGTTTACGTGGGGGCATACGGAGTACGGGTATACTAACCGGCGGCGAATCTGCTCCATCGCTTAGAGCTGCTGCGTCTGGACGGCGCGTGATAGGGCTGCCAAAGCGATCGCCAGCGTGCTGAGCAACGTCCTCTCTGTGCGCACCCGTTTTTGTATGTATTAGCGCACTACCAAGCACGCCTGCGCGGCCGCATGCCGCGCCCATTGCGCGTGCAGATAAGGAACAACAACATATGCGTAATTCTGTATCCGACGTCACCGACGCCGAGATTCTGGACGAGACCCGCGAGGCCATGACCCAAGCCGCCTTCGATGCCGCCGATGAGGCCAGTGCCGCCCAGGCCGTCGAGTCCGCTACCGAGAGCCTGCCCGCCTTTGACGAACTGGGACTTTCGGACGAGATACTTCGTGCCATCGAGAACCTGGGCTACACGGCGCCGACGCCCGTGCAGGCCGGCTCGATTCCTGTGGTGCTCGAAGGCCGCGACTTGCTTGCCGCCGCCCAGACCGGCACCGGCAAGACGGCCGCTTTTTTGCTGCCGACCATGAACAATCTGGAGCACATCGCTCCTCCCAAACCCGTGCGCGAGCGCGGTGGCCGCAACCGTCGTCGCGGTGCTAAGAAGCCCGAGGGCAACGGCCGCGGCCCCGTGATGCTCGTCATCACCCCTACGCGCGAGCTTGCCCAGCAAATCGACGAGGTCGCGAGCAAGATCGCCGACGTCACCGGCCATGTCGCCGTGACCGTCGTGGGCGGCGTGAGCTACAAGCCGCAGACCGCGGCACTCAAGTACGGCTGCG
>CALKBB010000365.1 GCA_937989795.1 uncultured Collinsella sp.
CGGCCGTCTGCGCAATGACCAAGATCGTGTCGTTGCCGGCAAGCGAGCCAAGCACATCGGGCAACTCTGCCGCATCAACGGCGGCGGCGATGCCGGAAGCCGTACCAGGCTGAGCCTTGATCATAACCAGATTATCGGTGCGCAGAACGCCCGTTACGAGCTCGGAAACCATACGCTGCAGGTGCAGGTCCTCTGCCAGAACATAGATACCCTCGGGGAGCTTACGCAGCCCCATATCGGCAATATCGCGAGAGACAGTCGCCTGCGTGCAATCAAAGCCCATAGCGCGGAGCTCATCGACCAGCACGCGCTGCGTGCGGACGTCCTTATTGCGCACAATATCTCTAATGGCATCCTGGCGCCCATTGCGTTTTTTAGCCATACAAACCCTCTCTCCAAAAGATGGCGGAGACAATCAATCAGTGACTGAATAGTTTAACGCTATTTGAAGGCTTTTGTGTATAAGAACGCATTTCGAAACAATTCTATGCAAATTTGTTTCGAAATGAGCCGTTTAGGCGGTTTTTGCGCCCGTCCGGTTAAGAAAAGCTGCCAGATGCGTACACATCACGCAGCGCGCGGGCTTGGCGCTGGCGATCGGCCCAAACAACAAACCGAGTCCCCGATGGTTATCCTTGAGCGCGGCGACCATCTGACGGGTTCGAGGCGCCTCGAGCATATCACGCATGCGGGCGGAACGCTCGATTGACGACACTCCATGCGGGCTAAGACACAAATTCTCGATGCAGGCGACCAGTCCGGCAAAGTAGAACTTTTGGCTTGCCAGCTTGAGCCGACCACCGCTATCTGCTTCCGAGAGTGAGTCCGCAAGCTCGTCGAGCGCTCGAGTGTCATCGGATATCCTGGCATACATGGTGGGATCAAAGGCATCTGTAAGCTTAGGTGCCACCGCGTGGAAACAAGCGTCGCCGCAGCCGGACACGAATCGTGCCTGCGAGAGCGCATAAGCCATAAACTCAACCGTACGGTACGCCTTGCCGCGCGACAGGCATGCCTCAAACAGCGGACGGCTATACATCACGCCAGAGGTCTGAGCGACTAGGCCGCCCAAAATCAACTGGGGCAGCCCAGTCACCATAGAAGACTCGTCTTCTATGGCAATAGAGGCAGCATCCAAGACGCGCGAATGGCGTTCTCGATGTGCATCATAGCGGTCGAGCGACACCGTGGGGAACACTATGTCTGCCGCAGTATCGCACGCGATATCGACCATCTTGGAAAGGGACTGCGGAGCAAACCACTCATCGGCGTTCATGGCGATGATTTGAGAGCCGCGCGAGGCAGCAAAACCGGCACGAAGACACGCGCCGCGCGTCGCGTCCTCGACGTCAATCA
>CALKBB010000366.1 GCA_937989795.1 uncultured Collinsella sp.
GCGGAAATCGATACGAGGCGCCGGGGTATCCCAACGCTCGGGATACGAGAACGCGAACTGGATGGGAATACGCATGTCGGAAGCACCGAGATGCGCCATCACGGAGCCGTCGGCGAACTCGACCATAGAGTGAATCTTGGACTGACGCTGCACGACCACGTTAATGAAATCGAGGTCGCAGTTAAACAGATGCATGGCCTCAATTCGCTCCAGGCCCTTGTTCATGAGAGTGGCGGAGTCGATGGTGATCTTGGCACCCATGGCCCACGTGGGATGTGCGAGGGCATCGGCACGCGTCACGCGATTGAGCTCGTCGCGCGTGCGGCCAAAGAACGGACCGCCCGAGCAGGTGAGCCAAATACAATGAGCCTCGCGTGGGTTCTCCCCCAGATAGCACTGGTAGATGGCGGAGTGCTCAGAGTCGACTGGAATAAGCTGACCCGGTTGCGCCAACGGCATAAGCAAGTCGCCACCGACGACGAGGGACTCCTTGTTGGCAAGGGCAAGGCGCTTATTCGAGGTCAGGGCTGCATGGCTCGCTTCGAGCCCGGCAGCGCCCACAATGGCAACAAGCACACAGTCGACGTCATCGCGGCGCGCGAGCTCACAAACCGCCTGCGCACCAACACCGAGCTCGGTGCCCTCGGGCAGCTCCTGCAGCACAGCGTCCGTACCGTGGGTGGTGTCGGCCACGGCAACGGCCGGAACCGAAAACTCACGGGCAAACGCAACGAGCTCCGAGGTGCTATAGTTAACGGACAGTGCCGTCACCTGCAGTCGATCGGCATGCTGACGGCATACATCAAGTGCCTGCGTACCGATAGAGCCCGTACAACCCAGGATGGCAACGCGAAGACGCCCATCGGGGGCGTACGTCGTCTGAAAGGCCATTACAGCACGCCTCCGATCATCAAAAGCAGCTGCGCGGTAATGCAGCCAAAGATAAGCGAGTCGCTTCGATCGAGCATGCCGCCATGGCCCGGAATAAGGTTGCCAGAATCCTTGACGCCCACGCCACGCTTGATGCGTGACTCGATGAGGTCACCGATAACGCCCAGGATGGACACAACCACGCCGCAAAGCAGCGCATAGGGCAAGCTCAGCTTATAGAAATGCGTCGCCCACAAAATAAGCCAGATAAGAACCGAGCCCAAGATGCCGCCGACAAAGCCCTCCCAGCTCTTTTTGGGAGAGATCTTGGGGACCATCTTGTGCTTGCCGATACGGCTGCCCACGATGTAGGCAAACGAATCGGAGACCCAGAGAGACGCGCAAACACCCACCGAAAGCAGGGCGCCGGCAAAACCGGGCACGGCATCGCGCAGCAGCACGATGGCCGACAGCATAAAACCGGTGTAGATGGGACCCATGAGTGTCACAGCCACATCGGATATGCGGGTACGCGACGAACAGACATACCAAATGCCCACCGCAAGCATCAATGCAAAAAGCAGCGCATTCAACAGCAGCGAGTCGCCCAGCGCCGAGAGCGGAAAGAGCACGGCGGCAGCGATACCCAGGCGCTCGTTGGCCACCTTGCCATCGAGCTTCGTCATGCGGAAATACTCAAAGCAGCACAGGCCGCTCATGACGGAGACGAAGATGGCGGTGGGAACGATACCCAAAACCAGGCAGAGAATAAATACGACGGCGTAGACGATACCTGCGGCGGCACGGGTAATAAAGCCGGCAAGCCACGAAGTCGCGGCCGCGCCGCTCTTGGCGGCAGGCGCCTTGGGAGCAGACGCCTTGGGACGATCGGACACGATTAAGCCTCCTCGGTCTTGCTCAGTCCACCAAACCTACGGTCGCGGCCCTGATAGGCCAAAATGGCGTTGACAAGACCCCAACGATCAAAGTCGGGCCAATAGGTATCGGTGACATAAAACTCGGAATAGGCAACCTGCCACAGCAGATAGTTCGAAAGGCGAAGCTCGCCGGAGGTTCGAATCACAAGCTCAGGATCGGGTAGCCCAGCGGTGTACAGGTGCGAAGCAACCATATCATCGTCGATAGCGGCCGGATCGATCTTTCCGGCAGCGGCATCGAGCGCGATCTGACGGACAGCACGGGTGATCTCGGCACGGGCTCCGTAGTTGACGGCAAGTGCCAGCGTCATGCCGGTATGGTCGGCACACTCGGCAAGACCTCGCTCAAAGACATCGCGGGTCTTCTTGGGCAGTGCGGAAATATCGCCCAAAAAGACAACGCGCACGTTTTCGCGCTTAAGCAGCGGCAGCTCATCGATAAACGTCTTAGCAAACAGATGCATTAAAACGTTGACCTCATGCTGCGGACGATTCCAGTTTTCGGTGGAAAACGCATAGGCCGAAAGGACGTCGACGCCCAAACGCACGCATGCGGTAATAATCTCGCGCAGGGAGACGATACCGGCCTTGTGTCCCTCGGTGCGGGCAAGACCGCGCGCCGTGGCCCAGCGACCGTTACCGTCCATGATGCACGAAATATGATGCGGGATCTTATTGAGGTCAAGGTCGGAAAAACCGACGCCCGCAGGGGCGTCGGCAAAGTACTCGACCAGTTTGTTCTCGTCGTATTGCACCTTAGATCTCCATGACCTCGGCTTCTTTTTCCTTCAGAAGCTCCTCAACCTTGGCAACATACTCATCGGTATACTTCTGGACCTTGGCCTGCTCGCGACGGACATCGTCCTCGGTGAGCTCTTCGTCGCGCTCGAGCTTGTTGTTAAAGTCGCGACGGATGTTGCGAATGGAGACCTTGGCCTGCTCGGCATACTCGCGGCACTCCTTGACGAGCTCGCGACGACGCTCCTCGGTGGGAGCCGGGAACGGCAGGCGCACGACGGTACCGTCAGAGTTGGGAGTAATGCCCAGATCGGAAGCGCTGATAGCCTTCACGATTGCGTTGACGAGCGCCTTGTCCCAGGGCTCGATAAGCAGCATGTGAGCCTCGGGGGTCTTAACGGCGGCAACCTGGGTAACCGGCGTGGGAACACCGTAGTAATCGACCGAAATGTCGGACAGAATGTTAGCGTTGGCGCGGCCCGTGCGAACCTTGGAGAAGTTGTGCTTGAGGGACTCGAGCGACTTGTCCATGTGGGCGGTGATGTTCTCTGCCATGCTTAATCCTCCTGATAGACGAGCGTGCCGACGGGCTCACCCGAAAGCGCGCGTTTGACGGTGTCCTCGCCATCGATGTTGAGGACCAAAATCGGCATACGGTTATCCTGGCACAGCGCCGTGGCCGTGGAATCCATAACCTGCAGACCGCGGACGAGAACCTCGTGATAGGTAATCTTGTCAAAACGGACGGCATCGGAACACTTGACAGGATCCTTGTCGTAGATGCCGTCAACCTTGGTGGCCTTAATCAGAATCTCGGCACCGATCTCGCAGGCACGAAGAGCCGCGGCGGTGTCGGTCGTAAAGTACGGATTGCCCGAACCGGCGGCAAAAATAACGACATTACCCTTGGAAAGGTGGTTGATGGCGCGACGGCGAATATAGGGCTCGCAGATCTCGTTCATCTGGATAGCGCTCATCACGCGGCAGGGAACATCGTTGTGCTCAAAGGCATCCTGCAGGGCAAGCGCGTTCATAACGGTTGCCAGCATGCCCATGTAGTCGGCCTGGGCGCGCTCCATGCCACCGGCAGCGCCGGCCATGCCGCGGAAAATGTTGCCGCCGCCGACAACAACGCCGACCTCATGGCCAACGGCGAGCAGCTCCTTGACCTGCTTGGCAAGATGGTCGGTAATCTTAGGGTCGATGCCATATTGGCCGTCGCCCATCAGTGCTTCGCCGGAAAGCTTCAGAAGCACGCGTTTATATCGGATGTCGGACAAAGCGATCCTCCTTTAATTAGACTCTCAATATGATAGCAAAGGCTCTGATAAGAGCCATGAAAAAGCAGGCTGTGAGTAAAACCCACAGCCTGCTCATTACCAGCTACAAGAGCTTATTTACTCGCCACGGACCAGACGGTCGAAGGCAACGACGGTAATGCTATCGCCGAGCTCCTTGGAGACCTGCTCAGCGTACTTCTTGATGGTGAGGGAGCTGTCCTTGATGAACTCCTGCTCGGTGAGCACGGACTGCTTGTAGAACTTCTCCAGACGGCCAACAGCCATCTTCTCCTGGATAGCCTCGGGCTTGCCGGACTCGGCAGCCTGAGCCATGTAGATCTCCTTCTCGTGCTCGACGGTCTCGGCCGGAACCTGATCGCGGGTAGCGCAAATCGGGGCGACGGCGGCAACCTGAAGGGCAACGTCGTGAGCGAAGGTCTTGAAGGACTCGGCCTGAGCTGTCTCGGCCTTCTCGAAAGCGAACTCGACGAGGACGCCGATCTTACCACCCATGTGGATGTAAGAAGCGAGAGCGCCGTTCTCGGCCTTGCGGGCGGAGAAACGAGCGATCTTCATGTTCTCGCCCATGATGTGAATCATCTCGGTGAGCTCGGAGGAAACGGTCTCCTCGCCCATCGGCTTCTCGAGAAGAGCATCGACATCGGCCGGCTCGGTGGTAGCGACAACCTCGGCGACCTTGGAAGCAAAGCCGGTGAACTTGGCGTTGGAGCCGACGAAGTCGGTCTCGCAGGAAAGCTCGAGCAGAGCGCCGGACTTGCCGTCCTCGGAGACGAACGCGGCGACAGCGCCCTCGTTGGTCTCACGGCCAGCCTTCTTGGCAGCCTTGGCGAGGCCGTTCTTGCGCAGAACGTCAACAGCGACGTCCATGTCGCCGTCAGCCTCGACGAGAGCCTTCTTGCACTCCATCATCGGGGAGTCGGTCATCTCGCGGAGCTGCTTGACCATAGCGGCAGTAATCTGGGCCATTGTGGTTCCTTTCAAAGAGATGAAAAAGAATTAACTAAGACTGATTTACTCGGCCTTGGGCTCAGCGGCCATCTCGGCCTCGGAGACCTGCTCCTTGCCGGAGCCAGCGAGGCAGGCGTCGGCCATGAGCTCGCACATAAGGGTGACAGCGGAGATGGCGTCATCGTTGCAGGGGATGCCGTACTCGACCTCGTCGGGATCGGAGTTGGTGTCGATCAGGGCGACGACGGGGATGTTCAGGCGCTGGGCCTCCTTGATGGCGTTCTCCTCGCGCTTGGTGTCGATGACGAAGAGAGCCTGGGGCAGGCCCTTCATGTCGCGGGCGCCACCGAGGTTGGTCTGGAGCTTAGCGAGCTCCTTGCCGAGCACTGCCTGCTCCTTCTTGGGCAGCACAGCCATGCGGCCGTCCTCGACCATGGCCTCGAGCTCCTCCATGCGGTTGATGCGGGAGCGGATGGTGACGAAGTTGGTCAGCATGCCGCCGAGCCAACGCTGGTTGATGTAAGGCATGTTGGCGCGCTCAGCGGCGTTCTTAACGGCCTCCTGAGCCTGCTTCTTGGTGCCGACGAACAGCACGTTGCCGCCCTTGGCGACGTTTTTGACGAAGGTGTAGGCCTGGTCGGCGTCAAGGATGGTCTGCTTGAGGTCGAGGATGTAGATGCCGTTG
>CALKBB010000367.1 GCA_937989795.1 uncultured Collinsella sp.
CCTCACGGCCTCGACCTTCGCCCTGGTCAGAGCCCGTCCCTCTCGACCAGGGCACGCAATTTTTTTTAGGTAGGCCACCTCGGTCTCGAGCCTTCGGCAGCGCTCCTCGAGCTCCTCCTCGCGGGTCCGCGGCCTCGCCTTGGAACCGCTCGGCCGGCCCTTGGGCCTCGGGCGCAGGGCCTCCGCGCCGCCCTCGCGGTATAGCGCGCACCACTTCTTGAGCGGCGACATCGACATTATGCCGAACGCAGCCATCGCCTCGGCCTTCGTCATGCCGCCGTCGACCACGGCGGAGGCTGCGGCGACCTTCTGCTCGTATGTGTACCTGGCCTGCTTGCCGTCCATGGATAGCAGCACCTCGCTTCCGAACGACCGGTATACGCAGAGCCATTGTCTCACGGTTCCGCGCGGGACCGACAGCGCCTTCGCCGCAGACTTGTAGCCGTGGCCTCGCTCGAAGAGCCCGATCGCCGCCCTCCTGGCCTCGATGTCGTGCTTCACCCTCAAGTCGACTCGCATAAAAAGCCTCCCATTTCTCATGTCCAAGAAATGGGAGGCAGTTCAGGAAAGCCGTCGGGCGCGTTTTTGATGTATCGATTTTTAGCCGAGGCAAGTCCAGTTGACGGGGGTCGAGCCGTGCTGTTCGAGTAGTCGATTGGCAGCGGAGAAGGGGCACGACCCCATAAAAGCGGGGAGTTCTGCCGTGGCACGGTTGGCCGAAAGCGGCGAGGGGTGCGTGGAGGCCAGGCAGAACTTGCCGGTTGTCTTGCCCGCACCAGTTGCGACGATCTTGCCTTCGACCATCTGCTGGGCAAAGCGACCCCATGTCAAAAAGACTACCGGCTGGGGCAGCTGGCAGCAGCGTTCGATAACGTAGTCGGTCAGGGTGCTCCAGCCCAGTTTGGCGTGCGAGTTGGCGGCATGCTCGCGCACGGTGAGCGTGGTGTTGAGGAGCAGGACGCCCTGCTGTGCCCATGGGGTTAGGTCTCCCGTGGCGGGAATGGGGCAACCCAGATCGGCTTTGAGTTCCTTATAGATGTTGCGCAGGCTCGGCGGCAACTTGGTTTGCGTCGCGGGGACCGAGAACGACAGTCCCATGGCCTGGTTGGGTCCGTGATAAGGGTCCTGACCCAAGATGACAACTTTGACCTGGTCGGCCGGGGTGTAGGCGAGGGCATTGAGGATGTCGTCTTGTGCCGGGTAGATAGTCTGCTCGGCACGCAAAAGGGCGATGTGCCCGAGCAGCTGGTTCGTAGTGTCACGTACCGGCTGCGGCGCATCGCCCAACCAAGTTGCTATGTTGCGGTCGCGGGTTGCGGTGTCCATGGGGCTCCTTTATGGCAGATGCTCTGTTGGCATCTATTGTAAAGGTGTCCGGAGGCCTTTATGCCGCGGCAACAAAAGGTGAGGCGCTTACGAGGCTCGCTCGGGCGTTACTGCCATGTGGGCGTGGTCGTGAGCGTGCGCATGAAGTCGCGGAAGCTGCACGGTTGCCACTATGACGCCGGTGAGGATGAGGGCGGCGCCAAAGAAGGCGATGGGGCTCAGGACCTCGCCGACCAAGAAGAACGAAAAGACGGCGGAGCAGACCGGCTCGAGCGAGAAGGCGAAGCCGGTGGTCTCAGCGGGCACGTGGGGCTGCACGAGCGTTTGGGTGATAAAGCCATAGGCAGAGCAGATGAGTGCGAGTGCGACGACGACTACGACCTCGCCCGGCGTGCCGGGAAGCGTGAAACCGCCAAAGACGCATGCGGCAATGCCTGAGAATAAGCCGCCGAAGCCCAGCTGCCAAACGCCCAGAGCCAGCGGATCGACTTCTTCGACAAAGCGCTTCGCCACAATGATATGGCCGGCATAGACAAAGGCGGAGAGCAGCATGATGAGCGCGCCCGGGTTCAGGCTGGTGAAATCGGCGCCCGAGAGCAGCAACATACCGCAGGTGACGATGGCGGTGCCGACGAGCACCTTGCGCTCGGGGGCGCGACGCAGCAGGGCTGCGTTGGCAAACGGCACGATTACGACTGTCAGGCTCTGCAAAAAGCCGGCGGTGGAGGCGGAGGTGAGGCTGGAGCCCAGGCACATGCACGTGAGCTCGGTTGCCATGATGGCACCGATGATGGCGGCGCGAACCATAAGGTCGCGGTTGATGCGAAACGCGTGCTTGTGGAAGAGCAGCAGACAGGCCGCAAAGGCGATGATGCAGCGCAGCGCAACGATGCTCGTGGCGTTCATGCTGTCCATGCCGATCTTCATGAGGGGGTACGAAAAGCCCCATGCGACGGGAACAGAAAATGAGAGCGCGATTGCTTTTTTGCGATCCATGGGACTCCTTTTGTTACAGAACGGTTTCGCAAAAAGGATTCTGCTCCCAGATGTGGATGTAGTAAAGCGAATGTATCTTCAGTATGATTAAGAAATGCTAATGTTGGCGGGAAAAGTCCTGGCAAAACGTTTTACAGCTACATCGATGTGGAGGCACGATGGCATCGCGGTATCAGATTGTATGTATGGTGGTCGATTGCGGCAGTCTTAAGGGCGCGGCGGACGAGCTGGGCTATACGCAAAGCGCGGTGAGCCAGGCCGTCAAGGCACTCGAGCGCGAGCTGGGCACCACGATTATCGAGCGCGGAAAGCAGGGCGTTTCGCTTACGCGCGACGGTAAGCAATATCTGCCGTACCTGCGCCAGATCGTGACCGCCGAGGCCGAGCTCGAGGGCAAGCGCCAGGAGCTGCTGGGGCTTTCGTCGACCGATATTCGCATCGCGACGTTTACCAACGTGAGTCGCACCGTGCTGCCGCGTGTGATCCGCGACTTTGGGGCCCTGCACCCGGGCGTACGCTTTACCCTCAAGCAGGGCGATTACACGCGCAACGCTCAATGGGTACACGATGGCGTGGTTGATTTTTGTTTTACGGCGCGCGGATTTACCGAGGGGCTCGAGAAGCGCGTGGTCTATCACGACGAGTTGGTAGCATTGTTGCCGGCCGCGCATCCGCTGACGGCAAAGGAAAAGGTGACGCTCGCCGATCTGGCGTCCGAGCCGTTTGTGCTGCTGGATGAGGGCGAACAGAGCCTGGTGCTCGATGCATTCGCGGCGCATGGGCTGTCGCCGCACGTGACGAGTGAGGTGACCGACGACTACACCATCATGGCGATGGTGGAGGAGGGCCTGGGCGTGAGCATGCTCTACCGTCGTACTGTGGAGGGCATGCGTGCCGATATTCGCGTACGTCCCATCGTGCACGCCCCCTCGCGCGACGTAGTGGCGGCCTGGCGCAGCTGGGACACCATGCCCATCGCCACGAGGCGCTTTATCGACTATATGAGCTCGCATATTGTCAATTAATGACTGGCGCGGTGTTGAGCGCGGTGTTTAGCGGGCTGTCGCTTTGGCTTGGGTGGCGCGATAGGTGCGTGCCGGGTGGCAAAGTAGTACCGCCACGACCATAAAGAACGCCGTGGTGCCCAGGCTGATGGGGTAGACCATCATGATGTTCGCAAAGGTGCGGAAGTGCGGGAACACGCAGAACACCCAATAGAAGCGGATGCCGCAGACACAGATCATGGTGATGAGGGCGGGCGTGAGCGAGATACCAAAGCCGCGCAGGTAGCCTGACATGTTTTCGTAGAACATACTAAAGGCGTACGCCGGGAAGATCGAACACACGCGGATATAGCCGATCGAGACGATGTTGGGATCGCTGTTAAAGAGCGACAAGATCTCGCGTCCCAGGCCGACAATAACGATGATCGTGGTGAGTGCAACGATACCACCTTCGACCAGGCAGACCTTGAGCGTCTTGGTGCAGCGGTCGATCTGGCGGGCGCCGTGATTTTGTCCCACAAAGGTAGTGCAAGCCTGGCTAAAGCTGTTGAGCAGGTTGTAGCACACGTACTCCAGGCTCATGGCGGCGCTCGATGCCGCCATGACCTCGGTGCCCAAGCTGTTGATGGCAGACTGGATGATGATGTTGGCGACAGCAAAGACGGCGCTTTGGATGCCGGCGGGCAGGCCGATCTTGACGATGCGCTTGAGGGCGACGGGGTCGATAGCTAGGTCGCGTAGGGTGACGCGGACGACGGGGTCGGTCTTGAGCAGGCGGATAAAGAGCGTAGCGGCGCTGACGGTGTAGGCGATGGCGGTGGCGATGGCGACGCCCGCGACGCCCCAGTGGAGTATTGGGACAAAGATGAGGTCCAGGCCAATGTTGAGGACGGTGGACACGGCAAGCGCCTGCAGCGGCATGCGGGTGATGCCGACGGAGCGGAAGATCGCGGCCTCAAAGTTGTAGAGCAAGATCGAGGGCATGCTCAGCAAAAAGACGCGCAGGTAGAGCGAAGCGAGCGGCATGGTTTCGGAGGGAACGTTGAGGGCGGCGAGCATGGGCTCGGCAAAGATCTCGCCCAGCGCGATGACGACAAAGCCCACGAGCGCCATTAAAATCGAGGTATGGACGGCGCGCTTGACCATGTTCTGATCGTTGCGGCCGATAGCGTTGGCGATGACCACGTTGGAGCCAAGCGACATGCCAATAAACAGGTTGAGCATAAGACTGGTAAGCGGAACATTGGAGCCGACCGCCGCCATGGCGAGGGTTCCCTGGTCGCCCGAGAAGTTGCCGATGATGACCGTGGCGATGAGGTTCGACAGCTGCTCCAGGATGCTCGTGGCGGCCACGGGGAAGGCGAACAGGGGAATATTGCGCCACAGCGAGCCGGTGGTCATGTCAATGTGCTTAGATACGGTGTCAGCCATATGCTCTCAATCTCTAATATGCTCTTTCGTGCTTATTTGCGCAGATGATGATACTCCTAATCGACTAGTCATTGGGGACGTTCTTAAACGACTAGTCATTCAAGAACGTCCCCAATGACTAGGTGGGGAAGGCGTGCGACAATGGTGGGCGTTGTGTTGTTCGCGCTAAGGAGTTGCCATGTTGTTGTGTCCCGTTTGCCATGAGCCACTGGTGGATGACGAGCGTGGTGTTGCATGCGCGGGCGGACACCGGTTTGACCGTGCGCGCGAGGGCTATCTATATCTGCTGCGCTCATCCAAGAGCGGCGACTCCATGGGCGATCGCAAGTCGCAGGCGCGCAGCCGTCGTGACTTTCTGAACCGTGGATACTACGCGCCGTTGCGCGATGCGATGGTCGAGCTGGTGCGCAAGCAGGTGTCTGGGCGCGCTGCGTCTACGAACGGCCCCATGACGTTGCTCGATATTTGCTGTGGCGAGGGCTATTACACCAGTGCCATGGGCGCGGTGCCGGGCGTGGATGCTTATGGTTTCGACCTTGGCAAAGAGATGGTGCGCCTTGCCGCCAAGCGCGGCGATGCGACCTATTTCGTGGCCAACATGAAGGACATCCCCGTGGCTGATGGCGCCTTCGATATGGTGACCGAGCTCTTTGCCCCCTTTAACGAGCGCGAGTTTGCCCGCGTGCTGGCGCCCGAGGGCTCGCTTTACACCGTGGTGCCGGGTGCCCGTCATCTGTTTGGGCTTAAGGAAGTGCTCTACGACACGCCATATCTCAATGACGAGAAACTGCCGAAGACTACCGAGCTCGAGTTGGTCGGAACGCAGCGGGTGTCTGCGAACATTACGCTCCAGACCCAGGCCGACATCGAGGCGGTGTTCCAGATGACGCCGTACTACTACCGCACGCGCCCCGCCGACAAAGAGCGCCTGGCAAATCTGGACACCCTTCAAACCGCCATCGACTTCATCATCGCCGAGTACCGTCACAGCTAACAACCTGCCAAATAGGGACAGGTTTATTTTGGTAGGTT
>CALKBB010000368.1 GCA_937989795.1 uncultured Collinsella sp.
GCGTGAGGCCGAGCATCGTGTGGAGGAGCTTAAGGCCGCCGCGCAGGAGGCCACCGAGAGCGACGACATGAACAAGGCCGCCGAGATCACCGAGCAGCAGAAGGCCGCCGAGATTGAGCTCGCCGAGGCCAAGGCCGCCTGGACCGCCGAGCTCGACGCCAGCCCGCTCACCATCGATGTCTCCCAGATTGCCGATATCGTGTCCGTGACCTCGGGCGTGCCGGTGTCCTCGCTCACCGAGAGCGAGAGCCGCCGCCTGCTGCAGGCCGAAAGCGTGCTCAAGACGCGCATCATCGGTCAGGATGAGGCCGTCGAGGCCGTTGCCAAGGCCGTGCGCCGCAGCCGCTCGCCGCTCAAGGACCCGCGCCGCCCCGGCGGCAGCTTTATCTTCCTGGGCCCCACCGGCACGGGCAAGACCGAGCTCGCCAAGACGCTCGCCGAGTATCTCTTTGGCAGCAAGGACGCGCTCATCAGCTTCGACATGTCGGAGTTTGGCAGCGAGTTCGAGGTCTCCAAGCTCATCGGTAGCCCTCCGGGTTACGTCGGTCACGACGAGGGCGGCCAGCTCACCAAGGCCGTTCGTCGCCACCCGTACTCGGTCGTGCTGTTCGACGAGATCGAGAAGGCGCACCCCGACATCTTCAATATCCTGCTGCAGGTGCTGGAGGAGGGCCGTCTGACCGATAGCCAGGGCAAGACGGTCGACTTCCGCAATACGGTGATCATCATGACGTCAAACGTGGGCGCCCGCGAGATCGCGCAGGATGCGAGCGTTGGCTTTGGCACCACCGGTGAGCAAGGCCTTACCTCGAGCGAGATTAAGGGCCGTGCGATGGGCGAGCTCAAGCGCCTGTTCCGCCCCGAGCTGCTCAACCGTATCGACGACATCGTGGTGTTCCAGAAGCTTTCGGGCGAGAACCTGACCAAGATCGCGCACCTGCTGGTGGACGACCTGCGTCAGCGCCTGATCGCCAATGGCATGAATATCAAGCTCACCGATGCAGCCTACGACAAGATCGTGGCCGAGGGCACCGACCTCACCAACGGCGCGCGTCCGCTGCGCCGCGCCATCCAAAAGCTCATCGAGGACCCGCTGTCCGAGGAGCTGCTGGCCGGCGAGTGGGGCGAGGGCGATACCGTCCTGTGCGACGTGGCCGACGGCAAGTTCGTCTTTAGCCATGGCACAGGCGAGATTCCAGCGCCGCGTCCGGCAGGTGCGCTCGGGGGCGATACCGCTCCGGCAGCGCCGCACACCGGAAACGCCGCGCCTGTGAGCAGTGGCGTGAGCTCGGGCCCCGGCGGCATGATGCAAGCCGGTTCCGGCGCGCTGTAGGGCGTGGCGACAATTAGATACGCGCAATCGAGGCGCTCCGGAAAGGGCGCCTCGATTTGTAGAGCTGCGGTAACTGTGACCGTTACGCTATACGGTCCACCGTTAGCCGATGATGCGAGAGCGCTCGGCGTTTTCGACTGGTTTATGCAAACGAAGTCTGGGAATATACAAGGCGCATGTCTTACTGTCTAACCAGTTGCGCCAAGGAGGCACCATGGACTACAAGATTACCGGCTACGAGCCCGCCCAGCTGTTCCATTTCTTTGAGGAGGTCAGCGCTATCCCCCGTGGGTCTGGCAACGAGAAGGGCATCAGCGATTTCCTGGTTGCGTTTGCCAAGGAGCGCGGTCTCGATGTGTATCAGGACGAGGTCTACAACGTCATCATTCGCAAGCCCGCATCTGCCGGCGCCGAGAATGCCCCGACCGTGATGCTGCAGGGTCACATCGACATGGTGTGCGACAAGCTGGGTTCCGTCGAGCACGACTTTACGACCGACGGTATCGACCTGGTCGTCAAGGACGGCGTCCTCACCGCTAACGGCACCACTCTGGGCGCCGACAACGGTATCGCCGTCGCGCTTATGCTTACCGTGCTCAACGACGATTCGATTGCCCATCCGGCCCTCGAGTGCGTATTCACCACCGACGAGGAGACTGGCCTGGTCGGTGCCGAGACGCTCGACAAGTCCCAGATTAGCGCCCGCACCATGATTAACCTTGACTCCGAGGAAGAGGGCGTTGCCACCGTCAGCTGCGCCGGCGGCGTCGTCGTTACCTACACCTGCCCGATCGCGCGCGAGCACAAGACCGGTAGCACCCTCACGCTCGACATCTCCGGCCTGCTGGGCGGTCACTCCGGCAGCGATATCAACCTGGAGCGCGGCAACGGCAACCTCATCATGGCCCGCATCATCGACCGCCTGATGGTTGCCGGCGAGCCCGCCATCGTCAGCTTTAACGGCGGCACTAAGGACAACGCTATCAACCGTGAGTGCAAGGCTGTTCTGGTCTACGCCGACCACGCTGCCGCCGAGGCCGCGGCCCAGATCGCAAAGGACATCATCGCCGACGTCACTGCCGAGCTCGAGGTCTTCGACCCCGGCTTTACCTGCACCGTCGAGATTGCCGACGACGCCGAGGTCGAGGCCATGGACCAGAAGTCCGCGCTTGCCCTCATCCGCGCCCTGCGTCTTGCCCCTAACGGCGTGATTCGCCGCAACGTCGCCACCGACGGCTCCGTCGAGGTTTCCTCCAACATCGGTGTGGTTGCCACTTCTGACGACGAGGTCAAGATCATGCTGTCCCCGCGCTCCTCGATCACCTCGCTGCAGAACGAGTTCAAGGACCGCCTGCAGACGCTGGCCGATGTTCTGGGCTTCGACGCCAAGTTTGAGTTCGAGTATCCCGGCTGGAGCTATGCCGAGCATTCGCCGGTCCGCGACGTCTTTGTCGAGAGCTATCGCGAGCTCTTTGGCTCCGAGCTGCGCATCGAGTCCATTCACGCCGGCCTTGAGTGCGGCCTGTTTGCCGAGGCCCTGCACGGCCTGGACGCCATCGCCGTGGGCCCGACGCTCTCCGATGTCCACACTCCGGACGAGAGCATGGAGCTTGCTTCTGCCGAGCGCTTCTACGAGCTGCTCATCGACGTCCTCAAGCGCCTCGCTGCGTAAAGGTTGCGCTAGCAGCAGTTCGAGCCACGTGCTGGCGGATTGCAAATGACATTACGAGAGGGGGCATCCGAGCTTTTGCGACGGGTGCCTCCTTCTCTGCTTTTAAGAAATGGGAAATTGATTGGCGTCTAGCCCATATCCGCCTTGATGAGGTCGAGGGTGCGCTGGCAGTTTTCGCGGACGGGGCCGAGCATATGCTCGCGCAGGTCCGCCATGCCGGGCAGATCGGCGTATTCGTCCATGACCTCTTCCATGCAAATGGGCACTTCGTAGGCGAGGTCCATCATGGTCGCAAAGCAAAACTTCTCGGATAGCCCGGCATCGGTGAGCGTCGCCTCCAGCGCGGGGTCGCCCATGCCGTGGTATCGGCGGATAGCGCCTGAACCGATGCGCCCCACACGATTTTCGCCGCCAACGCTCATGGCAAGGCGCGCTTTTCGCCGCATGCGTTCGTATGCCAGTCCCGACGCGACATCGTACATCCGGGCCATCATGGCTGTGCCGCCGTTTCCAAGGAGCAGGGAATAGTTTTTCGCATGTGCGTCCGGTGCGCCGATGATGGCGTTAAAGAAAAGTATCTGCGTAAACAGATACAGGTTAAGTTGATAGTGGCTCGTATTGACGAGGAGTTCCTGTATATCGCGTGCGCTCGGGCCGCCGTCTGCCGTGTACTTTTGAGCGGGCATCACTCCAAGGGCCTGACAGAGGTCTTCTTGGTGTAGACGTCTGATCGTTCCGTCTTTGACTTTCACGCGGTCATAGCGCTCAACAATGAGGGCAGGTTCGTCCTCAAACATACGATATTCGACGTTTGCCGTTGCGATACCGGCGCGCTGGGCGCTTTTCATGCAGACAAACTCATTAAGAGCCTCAAGTTTAAATCCGATAACGCCATTTTTGAAAATATGCGTCGTGGGCGAGGAACCCACGCATTCGCACCAGCGACCGTCTATGAGGGCGAGAGCGAACTTGCCCTGATTGCCCCCAAGTGACCAACTTTCATCTAGACCCATCCACGATGCCTTGTGGTCATCTCTGATCGACTTGAGACGGAGAGCAATATCGTGGTCGTCTATAGGGCGGTATTCGCCGTCGCGATGCAGGACGGCGTCGACGTCTTCTTCGGCACAAAACTGTACTCCGCCCGGACAGTCGAGTCCGATATGGCTGAGCAGAGCAACGGGATTGTTGGGCCTGGTGTCGAATTCGACGGCGATCGCTTTTCGCTGGTCCTCGCTGTCGGGCAGAAGACCAAACAAGTACGGATTCATGACCTGTTGGCCGTATATGCGATTTGATACGGGTATGTTTGTCGATAGGGCTGGCCCGTCATAGTCTCGATCGTAGACAAAGTTGACAAGACCGTTCTCATCTTGTGTGAGCGTTCCCGCAGGTACGCCGCAAATAATGGTCCGAAGCGTTTTGCTGGCCACTTGCTACCTCCCTTTGGGTCTGGTTTGGGCAGATGGGTTTGCGGCAATCGAGACTCCGAGATTGGACATGGCGAAATCGGCGAAGGCCTTGTCGTAGAGCTCGGACGTAAAGGGGACATCTGCGAGAGCCGGAATGGCTGCGTTGCGACGGTTGCGATGGTGAAAACGTTGAGCGTGATGGCGCCTGGGGGTGCTACGAGGTTGCAAATCAGCATGCGGGGCGTCGACTGGTTGCTCGTTTTTCGATTCGTCGATATCCCCTTGAGCGGCGAGTGCCAGTCCAAGAGCACCGAAAACCGCCAGCAGCTTGTCGAGCCGAATGCCCGTGGCATCTCCCAGCTCGAGCGATGCGAGCAGGCGCTCCGAAACACCGGCCTTTTTAGCGAGGGCGGCACGGGTGAGACCCTGAGCCTCGCGTGCCTGGCGCACGTAGATGCCAGCTTGGCGCGGTGTGGTGATGGGAAGGGTATCCACGGTGATCTCCTAACGTGCAGACTTTTGCATATCAGTATGACATGCAAAAGTCTGCACGAAAAGGCCTCATACAAAACTCTGCATGAGGCCTTGTGCTGGCGTTGAGTTTTGAGCGATTGTGTTTGGCACTACAGCGCCAAAATCCCCAGATGCTCAAGCAAGATCTTAAGCCCGATGAGGACGAGTACGACGCCACCCACGATGGCGGCGGGTTTTTCGTAGCGCGCGCCAAAGGTGTGGCCGATCGCTACGCCGGCAACGGAGAAGACAAAGGTCGTGATGCCAATGAGCGACACGGCGGGAACGATATCGACCGAGAGCGCGGCAAACGAGATACCCACGGCGAGCGCGTCAATCGAGGTGGCGATGGCGAGGATTAGGTACTCGCCCAGGTCGATCTTTTCGGCATCCCTGACGTCGCCTTCGTCCTCATCCTCGTCTTCGGTAAAGGCCTCCCACAGCATTTTGCCGCCGATGAAGGCCAAAAGGATAAAGGCAATCCAATGGTCGATGGGTCCGATGATGCCCATGAATTGACTGCCGAGCGCCCAACCGATCACGGGCATGCCGGCCTGAAATCCGCCAAAGAACAGGCCGAGCACCACGGCGACTTTAAGCTTGATTTTCTTCATGCCAAGGCCTTTGCAGATGGAAACGGCAAAGGCGTCCATCGAAAGGCCAACGGCGAGCAACACGAGCTCTGCGAGTCCCATAGTCTGGCTCCCTCTCTGCGGGCGGGCCCGCGTGTACCTCTTGGGAGAGTAACAAAAAAGACCCGTGGCGTACGCGTTGCGCGCACAGCCACGAGTCTCGTTCATTAAGGCAAGCCAGGCCGCATCGGCCAGTGTGTTGACTTGCCGCGCCACCGGAGGCGAACCCGATCACGCGACTACTCCCTCATTTATGCGAATCCCGATGCTACCACATAAGCAGCTCATTTGGATTGGGGCTCTCAGCTGTGTTCGCTCATTCTGTAAGCATCGGATTTTGCGGGCGTCACAGGGGCAAACCGTGAGAAACTTATTGACGTTTATGGAGCGTATACGATGGGAGCGATGCCTTGGATAAGAACGAGCTGCAAAAGCGTATGGAACAGGCCATTCGCCTGACGGCACCTGGCCAGCCGATCCGCACCGCCCTTGACATGATCATTGCCGGTCACCTGGGCGCCCTTATCTGCGTCGGCGACACCGAAAACGTGCTCGCTGCCGGTAACGACGGCTTCCCGCTCAACATTTCGTTTACCTCGAACCGCCTGTTCGAGCTTTCCAAGATGGACGGCGCCATCGTCATCGATGGCGACCTCACCCAGATCCTGCGCGCCAACTTCCACCTCAATCCCGATCCCTCGCTCGCCACGAGTGAGACGGGCATGCGTCACCGTACTGCCGCTCGCATGTCGGTGCTCACCGATGCCATCGTGATCTCGGTTTCGGCTCGTCGTGCCGTCGTCAACGTGTACGTCCACGGTAAGAGCTACGAGATTCAGCCTGTCACCACCATCATGAGCTCGGTCAACCAGCTCGTCGCCACGCTCCAGACCACCCGTCAGTCGCTCGACCGCTCCCTGCTGCGTCTGACGGCCCTCGAGCTCGATGACTACGTTACGCTCGCCGACATCACCGGCATTTTCTCGAGTTTCGAGATCATGCAACAGGCAAAGACCGAGCTTAAGGATTGTATCGTCAAGCTGGGCAACCAGGGCAAGCTCGTGCAGATGCAGCTCGAGCAGCTCGCTGGCTCCAGCATGGATACCGAATACGACCTGATGATCCGCGACTATGCGAGCGATTCCTCCGAGGCAAACGCCGAAAAGATTCGCGCCGAGCTTAGCCGCATGACGCCTAAGGACTTGTCCGACCCACAGCATGTGGCGGCGGTTCTGGGTTACGACGACCTGGACGAGGACTCCGTCATGACGCCGCTGGGCCTGCGCACGCTTTCGCGCGTGTCCGTCGTGCGCGACGGCGTGGCCGAGAAGATCGTCGACGAGTACGGCTCGCTGCAGGAACTCATGGATGACATCAGCGAGGATCCGGAGCGCTTGGGCGACTTTGGCGTCAACAACCCTGCCATTCTTGCGGACTCGCTGTACCGCATGAAGGGCACCAAACAGGGGAACGCATAATGGCGCCCGTATGCGCCGTGGTCGTTGCCGGTGGCAGCGGCCAGCGCTTTGGTAACCCCGGTGGCAAGCAACTCGTCAATGTAGCGGGCCGTCCGCTCATGAGCTGGTCCATCCGCGCATTTGACCGTAGCGATAAGGTCGGCCAAATCGTCGTGGTTTGCCCTGCCGAGCGCCGTGCCGAGATGCGCCGCCTGGCCATCGACCCGTTTGACTATGACACGCCCATCAGCTTTGCCGATGCCGGCGATACTCGTCAGGATTCCACCCGCGCCGGCGTGCACGCGGTGCCGGCGGGTTTCGAATATGTCGCTATCCACGACGGCGCCCGTCCGCTCATTACCACCGAGGCTATCGACCACGCTATCGACGTGCTCGTGAACGACCGTGCTCTCGACGGTGTCGTGTGCGGTCAACCCGCGATCGACACACTCAAGATTGTCGACGGCGATAACATCGTCGAGACGCCGCCGCGTGAGCTTTATTGGGCTGCGCAGACGCCGCAGATCTTTAGCGTCGATGCTATGAAGCGCGCTCACGCCGCTGCTATCGCTGAGGGCTTTATCGGTACCGACGATTCATCGCTGGTCGAGCGCATGGGCGGACGCGTCCGCTGCGTCCAGAGCCCGCGCGACAACCTTAAGGTTACGGTGCCCGAGGACCTGCGTCCCGTAACCGCGATTCTGCTTGGCCGTATGGCCGAGGGAGAGGATCTTCCCCATGTTCAGTAACCTGCGCATTGGCCATGGCTACGACGTTCACCGTCTGGTGGAGGGGCGTCGATGTATCATCGGCGGTGTCGACATTCCCTACGAGCGCGGCCTGCTGGGCCACTCGGATGCCGATGTGCTCGCGCACGCCTTGGCCGACGCCATTCTGGGTGCCTGCCGCGGGGGAGACATCGGCAAGCTATTCCCCGACACCGATCCTGCCTATGAGGGCGCCGACTCGATGGTGCTGCTTGCCCGCGTGATGGACTATGCACGCGAGCTGGGCTTTGAGTTTGTCGATGCCGATTGCACCATTGCCTGTCAGCAGCCTAAGATCACCCCGCACCGCGATGCCATGCGCGCCAACCTTGCCCATGCCCTGGGCGTTGACGTCGAAAACGTGGGCGTCGCCGCCACTACGACCGAAAAGCTCGGTTGGGAAGGCCAAGGCGAGGGAATCGGCGCCTGGGCCGTCTGCCTGCTACAGAAAACCGTTAAGGAGTAACGAATGCGTATCTACAACAGCGCTACCCATAAAAAGGAAGAGTTCCAGCCCATCGAGTCCGGCAAGGTCCGCATGTACGTGTGCGGCCCCACGGTCTACGACAACATCCACATCGGCAATGCCCGCACGTTCATCAGCTTCGATGTGATTCGTCGTTGGCTCATCGCGAGCGGCTATGAGGTCACGTTCGCCCAGAACCTCACCGATGTCGACGACAAGATCATCAAGCGCGCCAACGAGCAGGGCCGTACGGCCGCCGAGGTCGCGACGGAGTTCTCGGATAAGTTCATTGGCGTCATGCGCGCCGCCAACGTGCTCGATCCCGACGTGCGTCCCCGCGCTACCAAAGAGATCGGCCCCATGATCGCCATGATCAAGACGCTTATCGAGCAGGGCCATGCCTATGCCGCCGATAACGGCGACGTGTACTTTGCCGTGCGCAGCGATCCCAATTACGGCCAAGTCTCGGGCCGCAACATCGACGACCTTATGGTAGGTGCGCGCATCGAGGAGAACGAGGACAAGAACGACCCGCTCGACTTTGCCCTGTGGAAGGCCGCCAAGCCCGGCGAGCCCAGCTGGCCGAGCCCCTGGGGCGAGGGCCGTCCCGGTTGGCACACCGAGTGCGCCGCCATGGTACACCGCTATCTGGGCACTCCGATTGACATTCATGGCGGCGGCTCCGACCTTGCCTTCCCGCATCACGAGAACGAGTGCGCCCAGGCCACCTGCGCCTGGCACCAGGGTTTCTCCAACACCTGGATGCACGCGGGCATGCTGCTGGTCGACGGCGAGAAGATGTCCAAGTCGCTCGGAAACTTCTTTACGCTGGCCGAGGTGCTCGAGCAGCACTCTGCCGCGGCCCTGCGTCTGCTGATGCTGCAGACGAGCTATCGCTCACCGCTCGACTTTTCTTGGGAGCGCCTGGAGGGTGCCGAGAACTCGCTCACACGTATCGCCGGTACGGTCGAGAACCTGCGTTGGGCTGCGAACCACGCGACGGCCAACGCCGATGCGGCTGCCGCCGAGGCGTTTGCTGCCAAGGCCGCCGAGACCCGCGCCGCCTTTAAGGAGTGCATGGACGACGACTTTAACACCGCCGGTGCCATGGGTGCCGTCTTTGGCTTTGTCACCGAGTGCAACCAGTATCTGGAGCAGGCGGGCGATGCTGCCGACAAGGCCGCAGTCCTGACTGCCGCCGATACGCTGACCGAGCTGCTCGATACGTTTGGCGTCGAGCTTCCCGAGTCCAAGGTCGAGCTGCCGCTGGGCCTGCTGGGCGTTGCCGCCGGCCTGGTCGCCTACACTGGTGACGACGTGGACGAGGCAGCTTCCAAGATTCTCGAGGCTCGCGCCGAGGCCCGTGCCGCCAAGAACTGGGATCTGGCAGATGCCATTCGCGATCAGCTCAAGGACCTGGGCCTGACGATCGAGGATACTGCCGCGGGCACCCGTATTAAGACTCTCTAATCCCTTCGGGTTTTCCAAGCGCCCGACCTTGCCGTTCAAACCGTCGCTCGCGTACTCAAGTACGCGTCGCTCCTCTTTCACGGCAATCTCGGGCACTTGGAAAACCCGTACCGACCGCCCGAATTAATATTCATGGGCGGTCGTTTATTTTGTTTCGTTTGATAGTTGTATTTAGGAGGTCGCTTTATGGTCGACAATCGCAAGCGTGCACCGCGTGGAGGCAAGCAGGCTGCTTCTGGCTCGCGTCCGATTCGCCGTAACGACCGCGCTGCCGCTTCCAAGGGGCAGCGCGAGCGCACCCAAGCAGCGCGTCCGCAGCGCGAGCGTGGCCGCGACAACGTTCAGGCTCCCAAGGGCGAGTTTATCGAAGGCCGTCGTGCTGCCGCCGAGGCGCTACGCACCGGTTTTCCCATCAAGTGCGCGCTCATCGCCGAGGGCGGGGAGCGCGATGCTGCCCTGTCGCGTTTGGTCGATGACCTCAACGCTTCGGGTGTCCGCATTAAGTGCGTGCCGCGTGCACAGCTCGATGCGCTGTCGAGCCATGGCGCTCACCAGGGCATCGCACTCGAGGTAGGCAACTTCCCCTATGCCGATGTTGCCGATATTCTCGACCGCGCGGGCGACGGTCCGGCGCTTGTCGTGGTGCTCGACCACGTGACCGACGACGGTAACTTTGGCGCCATCGTGCGCTCTGCCGAGGTCGTGGGCGCGGCGGGCGTCATCATTGCCAACAAGCGTGCCGCTGGCGTGACCGTGGGCAGCTACAAAACTTCAGCCGGCGCCGTCATGCATCTGCCCATCGCGCAGGTTCCCAATATCGCTCGTGCGCTTGACGATCTTAAGGCTGCTGGCTTTTGGGTGGGCGGTGCCTCCGAGCACGCCGAAGGCAGTTGCTGGGATGCTCCCTTCGAGGGCCGCGTTGCGCTCGTCATGGGCTCTGAGGGCGACGGCATCTCGCGCCTGGTGCTCGAGAAATGCGACTTTTTGACCAAGCTTCCCCAGCGCGGCATGACCGAGAGCCTCAACGTTGCCCAGGCAACGACGGCGCTATGCTTTGAGTGGTTACGTCGCAACGCCGGCGAGCTCATGGGGGAGGAGTAGCGCATGTCCAAGAAGAACCGCGCCAAGTCTAAGGCCAAGCGCTTTGGTGAAGGCTCGGCCAAGCCGATTGTTTCGGCCGCGACCTATGGCGTGGGCGGCAATGCGTTTGCGCAGGCCATCGCCGATCCGGTCTCGACGGTGCACTCCAATAAGCCCGAGCTGCTGGTGGTCGACGGCTACAACGTGATTCACTGCACGCCGCGCTACGAAAAGCTCGTATACGACCATTCCGACGATCCGTATTCCAGCGACGTTCACGATATGGCGCGCACCGCCCTCATCAACGACGTCGCCGCCTTTGCCCAGGGCCGCTACGAGGCCGTGATCGTGTTCGACGGCGCGGGCAATATCTCCAGCGAGCGCCCCAACCTGCCGGCCCGCGGCGTGCGCATCGAGTTTTCGCCGACGGGCGTCTCTGCCGATACCGTGGTGCAGAAGCTCTGCATCGAGGCACGTGAGGAGGGCCGCGCGTGCTCCGTGGTATCGAGTGACGGCACAATTCAAGCCGTCGTCATGGGCAAGGGTGTCACGCGTATCTCGAGCCGCATGCTGGTGGACGAGATCAAGCAGATTGACAACGACGTGCACGAGGCAGAGGAAGCCCCGCAGATCAAGATGACTCTGGGCAGCCGTCTGAGCCCCGATGCCCTGGCCAAGCTCAAGGCCCTGCGCGGGAGGTAGGGGAGTTGGCGGGGCAATGCTGTCTTGCTAACTCCATTCAGCGATGTCGATCATTCTTTCGAGGCGCCACGTTAGCGCCTCTTTTAGATAAGGCAGTCTCGCTGCTAGGGCATCGTTTTTAGACAGAATCTCGATCGCCTCGTCAACGAAGCCTTCGAGTTTGCCGCCGTCAAACCAGCCCATGTCCTCGACGAGCAACATTTGTTTGGCGGGGCTTGAATGAAATTGTGCGCTGGTAAAACTGTGCTCTCCCGCCCTAAGCTCCTCTAGTGATATGTTGCACCAGAGTGATGAGCCCGAATCGAAGATGGGGGCTGGTCTGCAGGCCAGTGAGTTGACGTTTCGCACGAGGCCGAAGTTGCGCCAATGACGATCGTAGTTGGCAATGATGTCATCGCATACGATCATGCGGTCAAGGGCATCCTTGACGCCTGTCACCCCGAGCTCCTCGCAGTTTGCTACGTATCGCTCGTAGTCGGTTAGTCGTTCACCTGCGTTTGCGTACTGGTTTACATAGAACGCAGGGACATACTCTTCTTCATCAGTTAAGAAGACATCGCATATGCTCAGGGCGGAAGTGCCCGTGCCCTCGAGCGAGTAAGGCACAAAATCGCTGGCGTTTAGGATGCGACGATGGAGCGCGGTCGCCACCAGCTCGTTATAAGGTTCCTGGTTCAGGTGCGCTCCTGCCTTATGCAGAATTCGACGCCCGCCCTCGCATGTCCAGTACTTTTGAAGATTGCCGTCCGAGGTGTTGTCGGGCTTTGCGGCAGCTGCCTTGCCCTCTGGGGCGAAGGACGCGATGGACAGAGAGACGTCGTCAAAAGCATTATTGAAGAAGTTAATATCTTTCCACGCGAGACCGGAGCCTTGGGGTCTAATCCAATACTGGTCGGATAAGGAGAGGCCAAGATTTCGCTGTACGAGTTCATCGGGAACATCGACTGCGGCTTCTGCAAGCAGGGAGGCTAGCCCAATGCGTGCGAGCGGGATACCGCGGCCGCGCCACCAGATGCGGAAGGAGTCGAGCGATATGGGACTATTAGGGCCAAATACTCCAATAGGGGCGTGGGCACGATCGACGTCGGCGCCGATGTGGGTAAAGTCTTTTCGCGATGTGCTGTAGACCAGCTGAGCGACTTCGTGTGTGCGATTCATGAGGGTGAATGTGATCTCGCTCTTACCGTGGCCGCGGCGGGGACGTCCCCCCGTTTTGGTCACGGAACGGAGTCGCGTGTCGACGCTGTCTTTGTCGATGAGCCATACACCAGAAGCCTTGCGGGCCTCAAGTGCTCCGTTTTTTATGAGCTCCTGCACCCTGCGCGGGGTGATGTCGAGTAGTTCGGCTGCTTCCTTCGTGGTCAACATCGCGGAACCCTTCGCCAGAACGAATAGTTTTATATATTCCATTGTAATTAAAACTATACGTTCTGACGAATAGTTTTAAGATTGAGGGCGAACTGATAGAAATGAACGGGCCTGGTACCTGTTGTTGCTGGATTTTGCATATTTGTATAACGCCGTGCGGCCTGTTGCGCCTCGTCCGCAATTCCATTATTCTTAACAGGCTTCGCGCGAAAGCGCCAAGTGTGCCAGTGTGGCGCAACGGTAGCGCAACTGATTTGTAATCAGTGGGTTGCAGGTTCGATTCCTGTCACTGGCTCCATGAAAGTTTCGGGCTTTGTTCCCTTATGGGACAGGGCCCGTTTCTATTTAGGTGGTGTGCCATCGGGTTGGCGCCCATCCCGTTTTCGGTTTGTCTCAATCTGTAACACGAAGGGGCGGAAAACCGTTCTTACTGTTACAGAATGAGACGTAAGCTGGGGTCTCTGCGTAATATCTCGATCTGTAACAGATAGGGGAGAAAGTGTTCTCTAAATGTTACAGATCGAGACGAAGGCAGGAGCGGGCCCAGCCGTTTGCCTTGAGCGTGGATTTCTGGACGAACGAGCGTGGATAATCTCCCACCAAGTGAATGAACGTGGATAATCTCCTGCTTTGGGCTCGAAGCCAAGCTGAAAGTGGGAGAAAATCCTCGCTCGATCGAGCCAGGAAGGCCAATCGTGACCTATGTAATAGTACAAGAGGGTCGGTATCGAAGGCCGATGCTGCAGATGTACTCCACCGTGCCAAAGTGTTCCCTCGGGAAATGTCGCCAGCGCAGCCAAATCTATCGTCCTTCATATCTAAACTCAACAAAACCGCAGGTCAAAGATATATAGATACGCCCGGCACCGTGTATCTAGAGGTTTTCGTTGACAGCCCCCAAGGTTGCATCGTATTATCTTTTTCGTTCGCGGGGGCGGCGGTCCAAAAGACCAAAGGACCTGCGGATACTTGAACGATTGGGAGTTTGCCCGAGTGGTTAATGGGGACGGGCTGTAAACCCGTTGGCTCTGCCTACATAGGTTCGAATCCTATAGCTCCCACCCGTCAAGTGCCTGTATAGCTCAGTCGGTAGAGCACTTCGTTGGTAACGAAGAGGTCACCAGTTCAAGTCTGGTTGCAGGCTCCATCCGGCGGTGTAGCTCAGTTGGTTAGAGCACACGGTTCATACCCGTGGCGTCACTGGTTCGAATCCAGTCACCGCTACCATAGGTAACACGGTGGCTTCTCAATAGTATGTTGAGAGGCCACTATGGTATAAAGGCAAAGTCCCGTCCGGGGACGACCTGTTTAGAGGAGGGCTTTATGGCCAAAGAGAAGTTTGAGCGCACTAAGCCGCATGTTAACATCGGCACCATCGGTCACGTCGACCACGGCAAGACCACGCTGACCGCCGCCATCACCAAGGTTCTCTCTGAGACCGAGGGCTGCAAG
>CALKBB010000369.1 GCA_937989795.1 uncultured Collinsella sp.
CGGGGTCGCAACGCTAACTGTTGTGAGATCGGCCGCCGGTCATAGACGAAGATGAAGGCCGCCGCAGGGGAAAGGTTCCCTTGCGGCGGTTTTGCTGTTAAGGCTGTTGAATGCGGCGCGTCGGCGCTACCAGCTTTTCTCGATATCGCGGATGCGCTGATAGAGCCATTCGTTCTGCGGAACCTGGATATCGTGCTTGGCCGCGAGGCGGCGGACGGTGCCCGCGAACTCCTCGACCTCTGTTTTGCGCTGCGCGATGCGGTCCTGAGCCATTGAGGGCATACCGGCGGGGTCGATTCCCTCGATGAGGTGCACCATTTGCGTCAGATCTGCCTCGGTCAGCTCAACGTCCTCGGCGTTGGCAACCGCAAGCGTCTCGCGCATGGCGGAGACAAAACAGCGGCGCTGCTCGGAGCCCGGCTCCGTGGCGCTTCCGTAGGTCCCGCCGTAGGCCATGCAGGTCTGGTTGATGCCGTCGTTGAGCATGAGTTTGGCCCACATGCGGTGCGCAATGTCGCTCTCGACGGTATGGGCGATGCCGCAGCGCGTATAGAGCTCGTCGATAGCGGCGACGGTCGCGGGGTCCGTGCCGGCCGCCGCGCCAAAGCGGATCTCGCCCGCATTGGTAAAGGTGAGCGCGCCGTTGAGGAACACGGCGTCCATGCCCTGGCAGATACCAAGAACGGTATGCTCCCAGCCAAAGCGTTCGGCAATCTTTTGCTCGCTCGTAATGCCGTTGCATAGCGAGGCGATGAGCGTGTTGGGTCCCACGACGCGCTCCATAGTCTTGAGTGCTTGGTCGAGACCGGTGGTCTTGACTGTCAGGATGACCAGATCGGCGGGCGTCGCCTCGCTGGCGCGGACGGACGTGAGATCGCAGGGCTTGCCGTTGACAGTGAGCGCATCGCCCGCGTGACGCTCAAAACGGGTGTCATCCATAACGTATTCGACGGCGTCATTGCCGAGGGCCCTGGCAATCATGCTGCCGTAGAGCAGGCCGACGCCGCCCTTGCCGATAAAAGCGACCTTGTTGATCTGCATGTGAATCATCTCCCCATGTAAAAGGCGTCCGCGTAAGGGGCGCCTGATGGATTGTATGCTGCCAGGGTGATTGGTGGGTGCGCGGGGCGGCTGTTATAAAAAAGAAACGTTTGCCTGGACGCTACGCTGCAGGGCAGACCGCAAAGACATGCGCGTGGTCATGCCCGGCTCCTTTCATCGGGCTTTTTGCTGATGTTAAAGCGGTGCCGTGACGGCTCGATTTCTGCTGCGTTACGATACGTTCTCGATTGCGATTCCACGATGTTTCGGCTGCGTGACCATTGTGTTTCGCCTTGCCGGGGCGCTGATGGCGAAGGGAGGGGCCGTGCAATACCGTGTTGACCCCAAAAGTGGTAACCGAATATCCGCTCTGGGTCTGGGCTGCATGAGGTTTCCCGGTGCGCCGGGACACCCCGATGCGAAGACCGCCGACGCTATCATCTCCCGTGCGGTGGAGCAGGGGATTAACTACCTGGACACGGCCTATCTCTATCCCGGCAACGAGGCGTGCATGGGCGCTTCGCTTGAACGATTGGGGCTGCGTGACCGGGTGTTGCTGGCGACCAAGTTGCCGCATGCTTCGTGCAAGTGTGCGGAGGATTTCGACCGGTTCTTCGATGAGCAATTGCGCCGCCTGCGGACCGACCATATCGACTATTACCTCATGCATAACATTACCTCGCCCGCCCAGTGGGAACGTGTGGTGGCGTTGGGCATCGAGGACTGGATTGCGCGCCAAAAGGCTTCGGGGCGCATTCGCCAGATCGGTTTTTCGTACCACGGCAGTGCGGCGGACTTCCTCACGATGCTCGATGCGTATGTGTGGGACTTTTGCCAGATCCAGTACAACTACGCTGGAGAGCGATATCAGGCGGGAACAGCGGGGCTCATGGCCGCCGCCGAGCGAGGCCTCGCGGTGTTTGTGATGGAGCCGCTTTTGGGCGGACGCTTGGCAGGCAAATTGCCTCCGCGGGCGCGCGCTGTTCTCGATGGTGCATGCGATCGGCATTTGCATACGCCTGCCGCTTGGGGGCTCTCGTGGGTGTGGAATCATCCCCAGGTGACCATGTTGCTTTCTGGTATGACCGATACCGCGCAAGTGGACGAGAATTCGTCACTGGCAGACCTCGCGTTGCCGAATTCGATGACGGCCAACCAGCTCGACACGATTGCGCGCGTGTTGATGGAGTTTGAGAAATCGAACCGTGTGCCCTGCACGGGATGCGGCTACTGCATGCCATGTCCCAAGGGTATTAACATTCCCGGCTGCTTTGCCGCTTACAACGCGAGCTATGCGCACAGCTGGTTTACGGGGCTGTCTCAATACTTTACGGCGAGCGCGGTGCGCACGAGCGAGCCCAAGCTGGTGAGCAATTGCGTCAAGTGCGGTAAATGCGCACGTCACTGCCCGCAGCACATCGATATTCCCGAGCGTCTCGATGACGTGCGCCGACGTTTCCAGCCTGGCCCCGTAACGGCTGTGCTTAAAGCCTTCCGCACAACGCGCTCCTCATGATCCTTTTATATCTTGTGATGGAATAGTTCCTGTTTACGGCAGAATAGGGCAACAGCAGGAACTATTTCGCCGCAACTAATGGGAGACTATCGTGGGTGACCGAGGTTTACGTAATGATTCGCGTGAGGTTCGTTGGGGCATTTTGGGCGCCGGGCACATTTCTCATCGATTTGCATCGTCGCTCAAGAAGGTCGACGGGGCACGGCTGGTGGCTGCGGCCGGCCGCACTCCTGCACATGTCGAGGAATTTTGCCGAGTGTTTTCGATCGATGCTGCGCATGGCCATGTCTCGGTCGACGATAACGGCAATGCGGCTTATGACGCGCTGATTGCCGACCCCGATGTCGACGCAATCTACTTGGCTCTTCCGCATGGCATGCATACGCGTTGGGCCTGTCGC